>DAOUJE010000031.1:0-13622 GCA_034423055.1 Dehalococcoidia bacterium
CCCCGGGGTTTTTAGGGGGGAAAAATGGGGGGGGGGGGGGAGAAATCGTTGAACTCATGATGTTATTCACCCTGTTTCGTCGAATTCAACTCATTTTGAGTCGATATGTTACACCATGGACGATAATTCTACAAAAACCAGATTCTTCACCCCGTTCAGAATGACATGGCTCCGCTCAGAATGACAAAAGCACACTCAGAATGACATGGCTCCAGTCGAAACTACCAACAATTGATCGGGTGCACTCAAGACATGCCAGTTACCGTGTTTAAGCCGAAGGTCCTCGTCGTAGCGCGGGCGGAAGACGAGCAACCTGTGCCGCGCTCATGAATCCGCAATATCTGAATGCGATGCCTACAGCACGCTACGGATAAACCGCAAGCGTTTCCAACCCCGTCGTTTCGAGTAACCCGAGCATCAGATTCATGTTCTGAACGCCAGCCCCAGCAGCACCTTTGACCAAGTTGTCTAGCGCCGTCACCACGATCAATCGGCCGCTGTAAGCGTCTACGTTGACATTGATCAGGACGTGGTTGCTGCCCCAAGTCTCTTTGGTCGACGGCGCGGATGAAACCACCCGCACAAACGGCTCATCGGCGTAGAAAGCGCGGTAGATGTCAGTCGCCTCTTCTTGTGAGATTTCGCTCTTCAACGTGGCGTAGTGAGTTCCGAGGATGCCGCGCGTCATCGGCGCGAGGTGCGGCACGAATGTCACCTTGACCTCGCCGTGCTTCGACAACGCGCTGAGCTCCTGCGACATCTCCGGCATGTGCCGGTGGCCGCTCAGTCCGTACGCCGACATGTTGTCGTTGATCTCGTTGAAGTTGTACGCGATATCGCCTTTACGACCCGCTCCCGAAACGCCGGATTTCGAGTCGCTGATGACATCGGTTTCAATCATGTCCGATTCGAAGGCTGGAGCCAGTCCGAGTATCGTTCCCGTCGGATAGCAACCAGGGTTGGCGATCAGACGGCTCCGCTTGACATCGTCGCGGTGAAGTTCCGGTAGTCCGTACACCGCGCTCTCGATGTGCTGCGGACAAGGGTGTTCAGTCTTGTACCAAGTCTCAAAAACATTCACGTCCTTGAGGCGGAAGTCTGCGCTGATGTCGACGCACCGAACATCTTCCTCGATGAACGGACTCAACGCCTCGGCACTCGCCGCGTGGGGTAGCGCGGAGAAAACAAAGTCGACCGACGAATCGAGATTCGGCGAGATCGTCATGTCAGCGTCGAGAAGGTGCGGGTAGACCTCGCTGAGCTGTTTGCCAGCCGCGCTTCGACCAGTTACCTGCTCAACCGACACATCTGGATGTCGGTACAGGATGCGCGCCAGTTCCGAACCGGCGTATCCGGTAACGTTGATGATGCCGACACGCGTCTTAGACATCGCTATCTCCGCCTCTCTCGTCCTTGACGATTTTGGGATGGATTAAAACCTGATTCTATCCTCATGGCCTTCGACGCTGCTTCACGTATTCGACAACCGCATGTATTCCATCAGGCGGCGCTCCGAGTTCGATAGCTCGTTTGATATCCGCTTCCGCCAGTTCATCCTGTCCCAAAGCGGTTCTCGCTACTGCACGGTTACCCAACGCATCCGAGTTTTCGGGGCCCAAATCCAGCGCCCGATCAAGGCTTATCACCGCCTGCTCAAAGAATCCCATGCTGAGATAGGCCGTTCCTAGATTGAACTGGATCGTGGCATTCTCAGGATCCAGCCAAGCCGCCTCCTCAAAGTCTTGCGCCGCCGCGTCCAGCTGACCAAGTTGCGCCGACTTCAAGCCCCGCGCGAAAAATTCTGATGATGTGGTAGGTTCAGACACTGAGCACAACTGCTCGACATTTAGTTGCTGGCACGATTTCAAGGATAAGCGTCGTCATATGAAAATCACCCTTATCGGTCAATCCGCTTTTGGAAAGGCAGTCCTCGAGGCTTTGGCAGAACGCGGCGAACATGAAATCGTCGGTGTTTTCGCCGCACCCGACACAGGTCGTCGGAGAGAACCGCTCGCAACCGCCGCCGAGACCATGGACATCCCGGTCTGGCAGTTCAAACGGATGCGAGACCAGAAATGCATCGATGTCTTCCGATCTTTGAACGCCGATCTATGCGTCATGGCATATGTAACCGACATCGTCCCGAATGAAATCATCGACGCTACGAGCAACGGCACCATCCAATATCACCCCTCGCTCCTCCCACTGCATCGCGGACCGAGTTCTATCAACTGGGCGATCATCCACGGCGACACTGAAACCGGCCTATCGATATTCTGGCCGGATGAGGGACTCGACACCGGCCCGGTCCTGATGCAGAAACGAGTTGAAATCTCCCCCGACGACTCCGTCGGTTCGCTTTACTTCAACCATCTCTTCCCGATGGGCGTCGAAGCGCTAATCGAATCTGTGGACCTGGTAGCTAGTGGAAACGCTCCGCGTATCGTCCAAGACGAATCTGATGCGACGTATGAGGGTTGGTGCGGCTCCCAGGACGCACGAGTAGATTGGTCGCAAAACTCTGGTACGATTCACAACCTGATTCGTGGCTGCGATCCTCAACCAGGGGCATGGAGCACATTGAACAATGAGAAAATCTCGCTGTTCGGAAGCTACAAGGCATCTCGCGACAATACGCCCGTCGATCCCGGAACGATACTCGAAATCGATGGTACGGGAATGACTGTTGCGACAGACAGAGGCTCTATCAAAGTGAAAGGAGTGAGAGTCGGTCGGGGCCCGAAAAAACCGGCTCACGAAAGCAGTTTGTCGGTAGGCGATCGATTCAGCTGACTCGAAACCAATCGACCATGAGTTGCGTCACGCGTTGCGGTGCTTCCAACTGCACCAAGTGACCGCAGTCATCGAGGATCTCGAGCCTCGCGTCTGGCAACGAATCAATCGCGCGTCTGCTGTGACGCGTTGGGACTATCCTGTCCGAGTCTCCCCAAATCAACAACGTCGATGCTCTGACATTCGCGAGATCCTCGACTGGCAAGATGTCATGCTGGCCAAATAATCCGGTGAAACTTCGCAATCCTTGGTGAAACGAGTCGACCGCACCGTTCCGTCTGCCCACCTGAAAATGCAACTCTTTCCACATCTCGCGCTCGGCTGAGGGGCCGGATCGTTGCGCTTCGAAACGATCGAAGAAGAAGCTGCGGTCTCGTCTGGAGTCGTATCTGATGAACCGTTGCATCATTCGGACCGACGCGATCCGCAGCAACCAGTTCAATCCCCGGCCAAACCCCGGCGACGACATCAGCACCGCGCGGTTGAATCGCTCTGGCTCGCGGGTCATCGCGCCAATAGAACCCAGTGCTCCCAAAGAATGACCAGCGATGTCGGCAGCATCGATGCTGAGAGCATCCATCACGCCCAAAATCACGTCTGCAATTTGCGACCTAGGCGCGTTTACGCGAGCCGGGATTTCGGACAAACCGAACATCGGAATATCAGGAACGATCACCTTGTGGTCCATCGCTAACGCGGCGATCTGCCGATGCCAGATAGCCCCACCGCTACCGGCGCCATGTACCAACAGCACCGGAGGCCCATCACCGAACTCCATAACATGAATGCGCTGGAATCCACCCGCCGACACGTACCGCCCCTCGTACCGCAAGTTCGACAGCGACATCAATCGGTCACCCGCCGCTCGAATACGCTCCAAGCTTTCATCTGATGCCGAAACGGCTTTATCAACAGCAATATCCAAGATGCCACTGCCTAACTATTCAAGAACTCTGCCAACCTGCCACGAGATGTGTCGTGTCTAAAATTGGGGTTGCATGACATTATCCGATACGAAAACCAACTCTGATCCGCCGCAATCCAGTCCCGGCATCGACTCAGACTTAATGCTCCAAGAAGCGGAAAACCTCTTGGAGTTCAACCGCGTTCGCGAGATGCTCGCCAAAGAAGCCCGGTTTTACATGTCGCGCGAGACCATACGCGAAGCGCGACCCGTTCGCCACCCGGAGGACGTTGCGCGCTTGCAGGACGAAACCGCCGAGGCCGTAACGCTACTCAACACCAAGGGCGACATTGGCTTGGCAGGAATGCGAGATCCACGGGAGCCGTTGCGTCGCGCCATTCTAGGCGGTGTCCTGAACGGATCCGAGTTGCTGATGCTTTGCGGCATCTTCCAATCCATGTGGGTTGCCAGATCAACGGTAATGATGATCGCGGATGACGCACCTTTGCTCTCCGACATAGCATCTCAGATCCGCGACCTTCGCGAAGTTCGAACCAGCATCGTCGAGGCTCTCTCCGATTCCGGAGATGTGCTCGACACTGCCACACCACGCCTCGGCCAGATGCGCGAACGTTCACGCACCGCGTACCAACGCGCGATGCGAATCTTGGAGCGATTAGCATCGCGCGATGATCTAAAACCAGTGTTGCAGTCCAACGCGATCGCTTCACGTGGCGACCGGTTGGTGTTGGAGGTGAAATCCTCGCATCGCGGATTCGTACGAGGCATCAT
Source organism: Dehalococcoidia bacterium (assembly GCA_034423055.1). Classification (GTDB taxonomy): domain Bacteria; phylum Chloroflexota; class Dehalococcoidia; order Lucifugimonadales; family Lucifugimonadaceae; genus Bin127. The sequence continues at coordinate 4,490 of DAOUJE010000031.1, forward strand.
CCACGACGTCTCGTCTAGTGGTCAAACCGCATTCATCGAACCATTCGTGGTGGTCGATGCCGCCAACGAGTGGCGCGCAGCCGCGTACGAGGCAGAAAGGGAAGAGGAGCGCGTGCTACGAAAACTGTCGCGCTCGATCGCCCTTCACGGTGAAGATGCGATGGCGTCCTTGCAAGCCGCCGCTAATCTAGACGCTGCGGTTGCCAGAGGTCGTTTGTCGTTAAAAATAGGTGGTGTTCAACCTCAAACCAGCCTCGATCCCGCTTCAGACGAAACGATCAACCTTGTTCTGCTAGAAGCGCGCCATCCTCTTCTCGGCGATGAAGCAGTTCCAATCACCATGCAACTCGATGAGACTAGACGCGGGTTGGTCATTACCGGACCCAACACCGGCGGCAAGACAATCGCTCTAAAGACGCTCGGACTGATGGCCCTGATGCATCAAATCGGCTTGCAAATCCCGGTCCGCGAAGCATCCGAGCTACCCGTTTTCGACGGGGTATATGCCGATATCGGAGACGCGCAAAGCATCGACCGCAGCGTATCCACCTTTTCATCCCACATGGAACGCGTGATACGAATCCTCGCACATGCTTCTGATAGATCACTCGTGCTACTCGACGAACTCGGCACCGGAACCGATCCCGAAGAAGGATCCGCACTCGCCCGCGCCATCTTGGATCGATTGGTATCCAGCGGCGCTTGGACTTGCATCACCACTCACCATCGTCAAGTCTCCGAATTCGCCGCAAAGCACGACCATCTCGCCAACGCATCTGTCGAACTCGATCCCGAGACTATGCTCCCCAACTACCGGCTCATCATGGGACTACCAGGACAGAGCTACGCCATGCAGGTCGCCCAAAGACTCGGACTGGAGGAACCCATCATCGATCACGCTGTAACGATGCTCGATCCGCTCCGTTCGCAGACCGAAAGCCTGCTGAAATCGTTGCAACAAGAACGCGATCAGATCAGCGATATCCAACAGCAAGCCGCCGAAGATCGCGCCCAGGCTGAACGTATGCGCGCCGAAGCCGAAGCGCACCTGCAACACGCCGAGAACGAACGCGACAAAGCGATCGAAGAAGCGCGCGACCAGCTGAAGAGTGAAGCCCAAAGAGTCCGTCGCCAACTACGCCGTCTAATGCGCGAAGCGGAGCGCGACAACACTTGGCAAGAAGCCAGACAGTCAGCCGCCGATGTTGCACGTTCGGTCAACAGCGAAGCCTGGATGGGAGACATCCAACCTCCAAAACCAACCGACCGGCCCAAACCTACCCAACAATCCGAAACTCCAAAATTCGCAATCGGCGACCTTGTGAGAGTCGAGAGTCTCGGGCTGACTGGCAAGATCGTCGAACTGGATCGTGACAAGCGCGCTGTCATTCTGTCCGGTTCGATGCGGTTCCAAGCGCGCCCACACATGATGACGCTCGTAAAGGCTTCCAGGAGCGCGCCCACGTCGGACCAATCTTCACCGCAGCAACCAACACCGACCAGGATGACGCGTGTTTCCGACGCTGCCGGAGATCTTGATGTCCGCGGGTCGCGCGTCCACATGATCGAATCGATGATCCCGCAATTCATCGACCGAGCCTTCATGCAAGGCCTCACCAGTGTCCGCATAATCCACGGCGAAGGAACTGGTGCCCTCCGGCAAGCCGTCCGCGATATCTTGTCACGCGAATCCCACGTCGAAACCTTCCAACCCGCGCCACGAAACGCCGGCGGCAACGGCGTTACGATCGCGATGCTTGAGTAAGCTCTTTTCGCAGCGCACCCGTATCAATCACCCGCGCCCGCAACTGACCGCAACCAGCATCGATATCGATGCCTTTTTCGATACGCACCGTCGACGGCACTCTATAGCGTCGCAACTCCAGTTGGAAACGCTCGGCATCCGCTCGGCTAGTGCGGCGATACGGCCCATCCGCAGTCGGGTTGACTGGGATGAGGTTCACGTGACACAACATCCCGGACAGCAACTCACCGAGGCGACGTGCATGGCGGATTCTGTCGTTCTGATCTTGTAGCAAAACGTACTCGAAGAAGATCCGTCGATCGGTCATCTCCACGTACCGACGGCACGCGTCTAGCAGGACAGATATTGGATAGCGGCGGTTGATCGGCATTGTCTGCGAGCGCGTCGCATCATCCGGCGCGTGCAGCGACACCGCCAAGTTGATCTGAATATTCTCGCGCGCCAACCTGACGATTTGCGGTGCCAAACCCACTGTCGAAAGCGTGATGTGTCGCCCCCCTACCGCCAGTCCGTTCGCATCGTTAATCGATCGGATAGCCGACATCGTGTTCTCGTAGTTCGCCAACGGCTCGCCCATGCCCATGAAGACGACATTCGTTACACCCTGAACGCTGCCCATCTCCCGTGCTCCGTTTTCCACCTCGGAGCGATCCTCCGCGAGCGCGATCCGTTGCATGAAGATGATCTGAGCCACTATTTCACCAGTCGTCAACTGCCTGCGGAAGCCCTGCTGTCCCGTGGCGCAGAACGTGCAGCCCAAAGCGCAACCGGCCTGAGTAGAAACACACACCGTCTTCCGCGCCTTACGATGCGAGTCAGCCGCGTAGCGCATCAGAACCGTCTCCACCAGCTCGCCATCACTCAGCCGGAACAGCGCCTTGTCAGTCGAACCGTCCGCCGATGTCAGATGCATCACCCTCTCAAGAGGATTCGACGTGTATCGCCGCGCCAACTCCTCCCGCAACCCCTTCGGCAACGTCGTAACCGACTCGAAATCCGGTATGCACTCCCGATGCAACGCCTGCCAGATCTGCTTCGCCCGAAACTTCGACTGACCCAAAACATCCACAACCTCACGCTCCAATTCCGAGCGCGAAAAATCCAAAATGATCGGTTTTTGGTCCCGCGGCGTCGCACTCGAAGCAGACATGCACTCAATGCTAACGCGATGCACGAACCTAACTAACGATCACCGCGTCGCCTTCTCGGAAATGCGCCAACGCTTCCTCATCGACTTCAACACCCAGCCCTGGCGTATCCGGCACCTCGACATGGCTGTCCGTTTGCTTGAATACCGGATCCGTCAAGTTCGCCCGGATCGGATGCGGCGTCTGGTCGAATTCCGTCACTGGCTCGTTCACGTAAGGTTCCTTCGGGTGCGCGGGCGGAGACTGCGAAATCGTCGCGAGCGTGTGAAGGATCGCCGAAAAGCTGATGGCAGTGTTCCAGAAGTGCGGCACGAATCGGACATTGAATGCCTCAGCCATCGATGCCGAAAGCTTCAACTCCGTGATGCCGCCAACGTTAACGATCTCTGGCTGAATGATGTCGAAGACGCGCTTCTTGAGCAACCCAGCCACCTCTCGCCGCGTACTCGCCGACTCGCCACCAGATGTCGGAACCGGCGAGCGCATAGTTACGAGCAGATTGTCATCGTCCGCACGCGACGAGCATGGTTCTTCGAACCACGTAACATCCGCGTCGGCGATGCGATTAGCCACCCTAAGCGCGGTCATCGGGTCATATGCCTCGTTGGCATCCACCATAATGCGGATGCTGTCGCCAACCTGTCGACGAAGAGCATGCACCCGATCCACATCCTCCTCCAACTTCAATCCGCCGATCTTCATCTTCATGCCCGAGAAACCCTGATCTACATAGCCCTGAGCCTCCTCCAGAAAATCCCCCCATGTAGGGTCTTCTAAGTCCGACGGGACATAGTAAAGCCCCGTGGCGTAGGCGCATATACGATCTCGAACCTTGCCGCCGAGCAACTCATAAACCGGCAACCCGCGTGAACGCCCCACTAAGTCGTACAACGCCATGTCGATCGCGCTTGCAACGTTCGATGAAAATCCGGTGAAGCCGCCACCTTGATACGTGGGATTGACAATCGACTGCCATATCGCGCCGATACGCTCGGGGTTTTCGCCGATCAACCTCGACGCGGCTCCAGCTAGAGCCTCAGTGCTCGTGCCGGTCTCGCCCCATCCGTATGAACCATCGTCCGCAACGATCTTAACGACGGTTGTCCTGCGCTCATCCGTCCACCGCTGCGACCAACCGAACGGCTCGTCCAGCTTACCCACTAGGGGATGGATCTCGATGCGTTCGATCTTCACGTGAGCTGTCGCCAGTCATCGTCCAACTCGGCGAAACGGTCATGCATCGCGTCGACGAACGTGTTATCAATGCTGAGCGCATCATCAAGCGTCTCGATATTCGATGCCATGTGCCGCGGATTCTTAGTCCCGATGATCGCGACGTGAATCTCTGGATGCGCGAGCGTGAAGCCCATAGCCGCCACGATCGGGTCCTCAGGCTCGCCGGGCACATCACCTTCCGATTGAACCACTTGGCATCGCTGCAAGTAGGTGTTGTCGTACCCGCGCCGCGAATTCGACATCCCTGATTTCGCCATGCCCCAGGTCGCACCTGCGATCGGTCGTTTCGCAATCACGCCGATCCCACTGTCAGCGCACTTCTCCAGCAAGCCAGTTGTGTATGCGCGCTGCTCGACGACGTTGAAGCTGGTCTGCAACGTGTCGAAAAGCCCGGAATCTACTGCCCAGTGCGCCGCTTCGTTGTCGCCGGAATATCCGATCATTCGAGTCTTTCCAGCATCTCGCGCATCTTCGAGAGCTCGAATGATGTCGCCCCTCTCCAGATCAGGGATACCGCAGGAATGAAGTTGAACCAGATCTACGTAATCCGTGTTCATGCGTCGCAGGCTACGGTCGATCGAGTCTCGTACCGTGCCATAGGTCCAGTCTTTCCCGTGGAGCCCGTCGCCGTCCGCGCGTCCGGCTTTAGTCACAAGCACGTATTCGTCTCGGCGGTGTGTGACTGTTCGACCGATCAGTTCTTCGGATATGACGTAAGACGCCGCGGTATCAAGGAAGTTGATTCCCATGTCTAGCGCATTGTTAAGGACGCTTCCGGCTTGTTCGACTTCGTCGAAACTCAACTCCATGCCGATCTCCGCCAAGCCTGCGCCAAGTCTAGAAACTTTGTAACCCGTCTTACCGAAATCTACTTTCTGCATCTTGCTCACTCCTTCTGAAGTAACTGGTTGTTCATTTGTTGGTGTCCGGCCATATAACCTTCGCTGCCCAAGCGCCGTCAAAGTTCGTGCCATCGTTCAAGACCGCGTCTCTGAGTATGCACCTATACATGTTTGTGTTGCTCAGATCAGCATCTCGCAAATCGGCACCCGCCAAGCTCGTGCGAAACAACGCGCAGCCGCTGAGGTCAGCTTCGACGAACTTCGTCCGCCTCGCCCAAGCCTCAGATAGATCCGCATCCCGCAAGCACGCACCGCTGAGATCGGCGTTGTCCAAGATCGCCCGCGACAGGTTCCATCCTGCGAAATTCATGCCCGCGAGATCGGCGCCAGTTAGGTCGAGCCTTTCGCTTGGATTCTCCGAGCGCCAGTCGTCAACCGCGGCCGCGCCCATCTTTATCGCTTGCAAGTGTTGCGGATTCAAGTCGCGTTGGCAGGATTAGGTTCGCTTTGGAGGTGTGCCGTTCGGACGCACTGGAGAAATGTTAATTGATTGATCTCCGAACATCGGGCCCTATGTAGTAGCAGATAGCGTTAGAATCGGGGGTGAAACATCTATGAAACATATCTTTATTAAGTTGGATTCCATCGGCGCACACCCGCGCTGAACATCACTCGAACAGGTTCAGGAGAGACGAGAACGATGGCAAATGCCGATGATGTGACCAAGATGATGGAAGAGAACGGATTGGACTGGATCGATGTCAAATTCGTTGATGTCCCGGGCACTTGGCAACATATGACGTTGCCCAAGGGTCAGGTGGACGACACGATGTTTGATCACGGTATCGGTTTCGATGGTTCCAGCATCCGAGCTTTCCAGACAATCGATGAATCCGATATGTTGCTCGTGCCAGACCCGAGCACTGTGGCTGTTGACCCGTTCTTGCCAAACACCCTCTCGGTAGTCGCCGATGTTCGGGACCCAATCACGATGCAGGACTACCCGCGCAGTCCTCGTTACGTCGCCAAGCACGCTGAAGAGTATCTCAAGAGCACTGGGGTCGGCGATGTTTCATACTGGGGGCCGGAAGCCGAGTTCTTCATCTTCGACAGCGTTTCTTATGGCGGCTCTGCGAACTCCGCACACTACGAGGTCGATTCTGAAGAGGCGGTATGGAACATGGGCAATGCCACCGATATAACCGGTGAAGGCCCAAACCTCGGACACAAGATACGTCATAAGCACGGCTACTTCCCGGCGGCACCAGTCGATACTCAGACCACGATCCGCTCTGAAGCCTGCGAGCACATGGAGAATTTCGGCATCGAAATCGAGCGGCACCATCACGAAGTGGCGACCGCTGGGCAGGGAGAGATCAACTTCCGTTTCGGGCCACTGGTAACAACCGCCGACCGTGTCATGGCATACAAGTATTGCGTCAAGAATACGGCGCTGAAACATGGCAAAACCGCCACATTCATGCCGAAGCCGCTTTTTGAAGACAACGGCTCCGGTATGCACACGCATCAGTCGATCTGGAAGGACGGCAATCCCGTCTTCGCTGGCGACGGGTATGCCGGGCTGAGTCAGATCGCCTTGAACTATATTGGAGGATTGGTCAAGCACGGCGCGGCGCTGATGGCCATCGTTGCTCCTAGCAGCAACTCGTACAAGCGATTGGTGCCCGGGTACGAAGCTCCGACGATTCTGGCATTGTCGGCGCGCAACCGTTCGGCAGCCGCCCGCATCGCAATGTACTTTGACAACCCGGCGGCGAAACGTGTCGAGTTCCGCCCACCTGATCCCTCATGCAACCCGTACTTTGCGTTCTCGGCAATGCTGATGGCAGGGCTAGACGGCATCGAGACAGACGCATCACCGGGTGACCCGATTGAAGGCGACCTCTACACCTTCGATCCAAAGCAGTTGAACATGGTGCCGGGAACTCTTGAGCAGGCCCTGAATGCTTTGGAGGAGGATCACGAATTCCTGACCAAGGGCGGAGTGTTCACCGAAGACTTGCTAGAGGCTTACATCGATTACAAACGCGAGACCGAGGTAGACGCTGTCCGGCTGCGCCCGCACCCCTACGAGTTCTTCCTCAGCTACGACACCTAGTCGATAGCAAAAAGAGTTCGCTAGACGCCCCGGGCTTGTTCCGGGGCGTCTTAGTTTGTTGGTTTCGTGCGTCTGGATCGATAAATGATTCTTGGAATCAAAAGAATGAATGATGAATCATTTATGGTGTGTAGGAACCACGCCGACCGCTCTGATTATCCGACCCAAACCTCCTCAAACAGCCTCAACCAGTTTCCGCCTAGGATCTGGATCACATCGTCGTCGGAATAGCCGCGGTTCAGAAGGGATTCGGACAATACCGGCAACTGGTCTGGTGTCTTCAGCCCTACCGGATACTGATCCTCCCAAGCTAAGGGCATGCCGCTATGGCCCGTGAACTTTGACGGGTATTTGGTGCCTTGCTGGCCGCCGATGTACTTCCAGAACTCCTCGGGGTGGTCTTGTGTGTGGTCGGTGCCGATCGCCACGTGGTCGACGCCTACCATGTCAACAAGATGGTCGATGGCGTCGAGATAGTCGTCGATGGTAGATGAGTAGGTGTTTCGGAGGAAGCCTTGGATGCAGGTGGCTCCGATCACACCGCCTTTCTCGGCCATGGTCTTGATTGCTTTGTCGGTCTTGTTGCGGCGGTGGTCGAAGTAAGACTTGGCATTGGCGTGGGTGATGGCAACGGGTTTTTCTGAGACTTCAATACTTTCTTGGGTAGTTGAGATGCCGACGTGCGAAAGGTCGAGCAGGATGCCGAGTCGGTTCATCTCTTGCACCGCGTCGATGCCAAAATTGGTTAGGCCGCCATCCTGACGCTCCATGCATCCATCGCCTAGGAGATTGCGTTCGTGATAGGTGACCTGCATGATGCGGACACCGAGTTTGTGGAATAGTTCCAAGCGATCCAGATCGTTCTCGATGGGCGACGTGTTCTGCCACCCGAAGATGATGCCAGTCTTTCCCTCACGCTTCGCCTGATGGATGTCGTCCACAGTTTCGACCAACAAGATCTGGTCTGACCTATCGCGGAATCGGACGTACCACTTCGCGATCATATCGAGCGTCTCTTCGTAGCCTTCCCATGTGGCTTGCGTAGCATTGATCGCCGCCACGCCGCCTGCGTTCAGGCTTTCGAACACCGCATCGCTGTCCCAGTTGCTAACGTTCAACGCATCGATAACGACCGCCTCTTCGTACAGCCTTCGTGCGTGGTGAGGATCGGTGCTCATGAATTCCCCCAATTTGGATTTCGCTCGGAATGTCTCGAAGTTTACGACGGGCAAAAGACTTGGGAGATTCCATTTACACTTCAATCAAGCAATCGAGACAACCCAGCCAAATGGTTCGAAATCATCGCGGAGAGTAAAGATATGCAGCAGACAGCACAATCCACCAACGGCGCACCAGACTCGGCGTTCATGCCGATGGGAGCAGCGGAGATGAACCGAGCAACGGCAGCTAGCCCTGCCGTATGGCTCGCCGGTGATCCCGAAGACCTGAAGCCATGGATGAGCCGTGGCGCCGCAGGTATCGTTACTAACACCGTCGTGCTCAACGAAATGGTCCAGAAGTACGGGCAGATGACTGAGGTCATCCAGCGCTATCTCGACATCACCGACAAGAAGGTCGCGGTGGAGATCGACGGTCATTCGACGCAGGAACTCCTAGACGTTGGTGAAGTATTCACCAAGATGTCCGACCAAGTCATCCTCAAGATTCCGTGCACTGTGAATGCCCTCGGCGCATTCGCAGAACTCAAAAAGGCGGGTGTCGAAACCTTCTGCACCACTGTCTTCACTGTCAACCAAGCCGTAGCAGTCGCACAAGCAGGCGTTGACCACGTCCTTCCTTTCTGCGAGCCCTACCGCGATGTCTCTGGCGACCCGACGGCTCTGGTGCGCGACCTCCGAGACATCTTCGCCGACTGGGCGAACCGCCCCTACATCACCGCCGCGCTGGTGCGATCCAAAGAAACCGCTGAAGCCGCCCTCCGCGACGGCGCCGACGGCATTATCGTCTTCTGGCCCATCTTCGAGGAGATGCTCCAAGCCAAGTTCACCGACGAATGGAACAC
>DAOUJE010000032.1:0-12288 GCA_034423055.1 Dehalococcoidia bacterium
GCCGCCACGATGGAAGAGTTGGACGCCTTTTTCTCCGGCAAGAGTGGCTCGTCGCCGGATGCCATCTTCGGATGTCTAGAGGAATACGCTGAGCTTCTGCCCTCCGGCGGATAGCAGGAGTTACTTGCAGGAGATGCCTAGACTTGTGGACCGCGTTCGATTTCGAGTTCGTCGACAATCGCTTGGGGCTCGGATGTCCGTGCGGGGTGCGGTCCCCAGCTGTCGATTTGAGCACGTGGGCTTTGTGTAGCGACTTACTCACTCGCTAGTAACAGCACCGTTATCCGAACTGGACGCCGCCTCGTCATCCGTTTGCCCGTCCCTATTCCAAGCCTCCCAAAGTTCAGGCAGGACTTCTTTAACATGCTTGGCCTCGCGGAACCACTCGGCGTCGGCAAGGAACGTATCAGGGTCTTCGGCGACGGCCGCACGGATGGCGGCACTCTCTTCAGGTGTCGGCGATACGTGATCAGGTTTGAGCTTCGGCATAATAACGTTCCTCTCCGTCATCGGCTTTTCGAAAGCTGATGATTCGAATTTTATCGTCTCGCATTGTGAACGCCAGAGAATGAAGACGATCATCCAAGTACCCGTAAGCAACAAAACGCTTTTCTCCGCGCCTATCACTGGGACGAACCACAGCGGTGTCCCACTCAAACCGAGTGACCGCTACGAACTCGATGCCATGTTTTTCGCCGTTGGATTCCGACTTATTGGGGTCCCATTCGTAAGTTAGGTTACGCGACTCGAACGGCTCGCCGCTCGGGCGATCTTTATCATCTGCCCAAAATGACACTATAGGTATCTTTCTTAACGGTCACTTATAAACGAGCGTATCTGGCAGCGATGACCAAATCGTCTATGCCAACGAATCTGTGCAGCCTGCCACCGTTAAGGTGTTTTGCGATAAGTAGTTTTCAACGGTTGCCTACAGCTGCGGACCACGCTCGATTTCGAGTTCGTCGACAATCGCCTGAGTCTCGGGCATCCGCGCAGGATGCGGTCCCCAGCTATCGATCAGACTTTTTCCGGGTTCGTTGCTGACGCGGATTGTGGCGTCGGAGCGTTCGCGGACTCCGGGTTTTAGGCGGGTGCCGATGCCGGGGCGTTGGGGGGCGTGGAGGTAGCCGTCTCTGATATCGAGGTTCGGGTCGACGATGTCGTTGTACCAGCCTTTGTGGTATGCGGGCACGTGCTCCTGAATCATGGCGTTCGGTGAACTCATGCAGATTTGTGAGCAGGCGAAGATGTTGACGGGGCCGGTGGCGTCGTGGGGAGCGAACGGTACTTGGTGCGCCGAAGCTAGGATGGCGACTTTGTGAGTTTCGGATACGCCGCCGGTCCAGATGAGGTCTGGCATGACGATGCGTGCAGAGCCGTTTTCGATGAATTGTCGGAGTTGCCAGCGTGAGAGGAGGCGTTCGGAGATGCAGACTGGTGTCTTGGTTGCGGCTTGGAGACGTGCGAGAGCGTCGGGATTGAGTAGCGGCATGAGGTCTTCCTGCCACATCATCTCGTATGGTTCCATCGCTTGGGCGATGCGGATGGCAACGGGAAGCGTCCATTTGCCGTGGCCATCGTTTGCTATCTGCATCTCCATGCCGACGGCGTCGCGGATGTCGCGGATCGGTTTGAGCGCCATGTCAAGTTCCTTGGGTGAGAGGAATTGACCGTCGGAGGCTTGGGAGAGTCCGATGGTGGGGCCGCCCTTCATGGCGGTGATGCCTTCGTCAAGGAGGCCCTTGGCTTGTTCACCGGCGCCGTGGAACTGTAGGGATGTGGCGTAGACGCGGATTTTGGTACGCACTGCCCCGCCGAGTAGTTCGTAAACGGGGACATCAAGCGCTTGACCTTTGATGTCCCACAAGGCGATATCGAGCGCGGAAATGGCGCGCATCTCGGCGCCACCGTAGCCAGCGTGGTCTGAGAGTCGGAACATCGCCTCCCAATGGCGCTCGATCGGGAAAGGATCGCGGTCGATTAGGAGGGGGCCGAACCAGTCGTGGACGGCGGCTTCGACGACGAGTGCGGCGTAGAAGGTCTCGCCGAGGCCGACGATGCCCTCGTCGGTGTGGATTTGTACCCAGAGGTTGTGAGGCTGCTCGGCGATGCGGATGGTTTCGATCTGAGTGATTTTCATGGACGCGGGTCTCAAAGCAGGTCTGGTTATTCGTATCGATCTCGGTGTTTTCTGCGGGGACGGCAAGCGTCTGGAGCGAGATGTGCTAGAACCTGGTTCGCTAGTCTGAATCGGGTTTACTGGTGAGTGGGGCTATCGGTTCGGGTGCGATTTCATCTCCTTGTTTTTCGCCGGCGTAACCTTGTGTGCGCATCACTTCGGCGGCGCGTTCGTGTTGGTCGATCTTGCTGCGGACGGCATCTTGTGCGCGGGTCCATGTATCGCGACTTTCGTTGACCCATCGGTAGGATTCCCGGTAGTCTTTGAGGAGATCGTTGACTTCGGGGACGACGTATCTGGCGACCATGTCCCAACTTCGCAGTGTGTTTTCGCGGTTCGCCCAGTCATGGACGAATCCGATGACGCATCCGAAACCGCCTGTGAGTTCCAGTATCTCTCGGATCTTTGCCACAAGATCGTCGGGCGTTCCGATGACGGCTGTGCTGGCTTCGGAGAACGCCACATCTTCCACCGCTTCCTCGGGTGTTTCGTAGATCGTTCCTTGGCCAGCGGCCAGGGTTCCTACTGTGTAGAGGTTGTTGTGACGGAAAAGTCCGAGTTTGGCTTGCTCCCTAGCTTCTTCTCTTGTCTCTGCGATGTGCCAACTGATGACGATGCGCCAGTTTTTGCGATCGACCGTGTTGCCGTGTTTGGCGGCTGATTCCTCGGCGAAGGACCATTGGGTCGGCAGCGACCGCATCCCTGCTTTGGTCGTCGATCCAATAGATAGGACTCCTGTACGGTGCTTGCCGGCTAACGTCATGCCAGAGGGGCTGACCATCGACGCGACCGCGAATTCCATGTCTTCCTGCAAGGGTCGGAGTTGGAGCTTTGCGTCTCGTAGTTGGAACCAGTCAGACTCGTAGGTGATGCGCTCCTCACCTTGGAAGAGCTGACGAATGACACCCAACGCCTCGTCTTGGCGATCTCTTTGGACCATTGGATCCATGCCGAGAACGTGGGCATCGGACGGTAGCGCGCCGGGGCCGGAACCGAAAATGACACGACCACGAGATTGCCAGTCGAGTTGAACGATTCGCTGGGCGACCATGAAGGGATGGTGGTAAGGGAGCGATACGACGCCAGTACCGAGCATTATTCGGTGAGTACGCTCTGCGACAGCAGCGAGGAAGAGTTCTGGAGATGCGATCATCTCCCAGCCGGTAGAGTGGTGTTCACCGCACCAGAACTCGTCGTAGCCGAGGCGGTCGAGGAGTTGGGCGAACTCCAGATTGCTCTGGAACTGAAGGAGCGGGTTTTCGCCGATGGGATGGTGCGGCGCTAGGAAGGCGCCGAAGCGAACTTTAGGCATGGTGTTTCTCTCGTATCAATCGAGCGCTAGGTACGAAGGCAATGGTAACCGTTTCGGCGGCTTGATTGCCTTGGCAGTCGATCGGCTATCTGGCTACCTTACGATGTTCCTACGAATTGGATAACTTGGGACACTTTTGGCGGCACTTGTAAAGCGTATTCGACACAAGCACATTAAGTTTTCACGAAATCGCGTAAAGGTGGCGCGCACGCTTGTCGATTCGGTGTATGGTACTTTCACGCCCTGTTTCTGGGATGTGGTTTCCGTACGCGGGAATCCGCTCAATGTAATGATCAGGGACCGACAACGTATCGGAAAACAAGAATACGGGAGTGTCGCAAATGAGATTCGTTCCATTAATAACCAAGCGCAAGTCGGTCGCAGCATTGCTGATGACTGTTGGCGCTGCGATTGCGGTATTCGCGATCGCGTGTGGGGGGACGGAAACCGTCGAAGTCACGCGGGTCGTGAAAGAAACGGTGATTGTGGAAGTTGAGAAGGTGGTTGAGGTCGAGAAACAAGTCGAGGTTGAGAAGGTCGTCGAGGTCGAGAAGGAAGTTGAGGTCGAGGTCGTCGTAACGGCTACGACTGCACCATCCGACACGATGATGATGCCGTCTGAACAGTCCGGCGAATTTGTAGCGGCCTTGCAGACCGTCGGTTTGCCTGTCGGCACACCAGAGCTGTGTGTGCCTACGTGTTCGAACGAACAGTACTACTACAGCGTCTGGGATACCCCAGTTCAATGGTCCGCGGACGGCAGGGTGATCCCGGCCGTCGCCGAGAGGTGGGAGCTTGCTTCGGACTACAAGAGCTTCACGTGGCACGTGCGACCGGGCATCCAGTTCCACAAAGGATGGGGCGAGGTAACCGCTGAAGACTTCGCATGGAGCACCAACACAGTCAACCCAAACGTGAACCCAGAGACCTTGCACGACGTCGGAGGAGACTTGACCTGCTGCTACGGGGAGACGGTTGCGGTTGACAAGTACACCGCGGAGATGGAGATCATCAAGTACGACAGCCGGCTTCCAGGTTGGCTGTTCTCGAACCTCCGAGACGCTTACAGCATCGCCAGTAAAACCATCTACGACGAGCTCGGACCAGAAGGCATGCGAGATGTCTTCGTCGGCACCGGCCCGTTTGAGATCCGAGAGTGGCTGGACAACGACAAAATCCTCCTTGATGCTCTGCCCGAGCACTACAATCAGGCCGCACACATCGCGTCGGCCCGGATAATCGAGGTACCTGAAGAGGCCTCTAGGATCGCGATGTTTGAGAGCGGCGAAGCGATGATAACCCACGTGACGCTGCCGAACACTCCTAGACTGGAAGCAGCCGGCGGCGTAAGACGGTTGCTCCAGACAGTAATCCTGCACGCTGGAATGAACCCGAACTTCTTGGAGCGGACCAACCCGAAGACTGGTGAGCCGCTCGACAACCCGGGCTACGAGGAAGCGAAGAAGAACCCGGAGGCGTTCCCTTGGGTCAGCTTCTACGACCTCCCTGGTTCGGATTGTGACTGGAATGTGCTTCTAGAAGAAGTTCCTTCAGACCCGGCCGGCATCTGTCCTGAGATGGAGAACGGTCGGAAAGTCCGTTGGGCGATGGCAAAGGCGATCGACAAGCAGGCGTTGGCAGACAGCATCTACGACGGCCTCGCCTGGCCAGGCTGTAACTGGGCGATCTCAGCCAACGACCAACTCCATGACGATGCGTGGTGTGTGCCTTACGATCCGGAAGGCGCGCAGGACCTGATGGCGCAGGCTGGAGTCGATGGATTCACGATCGGATGGTGGGCTGGCAACGAGCCAAGCGAGGCTCACCAGGCGATAGCTTCGATGTGGAAAGACACGTTGAACATCGACGTGGAGTTCCACCTCGGTCCGTTCACGACTTGGCACCCGACGTTCGTCGACCGTTCGTTCATCCACTTGGTACACGACGGAGAACAGGGTGGAATGCCTGCTCACTTCGCCAAAGGTCGTGAAGCCCAAGCGTGGTTCGCGGGTGGCATCATGTGGAGCGGAGGTATTCCGTTCTACCAGCGGATCTACGGCGACATGCTAGGGGAAGAGGACATCCAGAAGCGCAACGAGATGGCGGTCCAATTCGGCAACCACGAAGCGTTCTGGCACTGGGACCCGTCAACGGTCGAATTCCCCGTCTACACGATCTACAACGGTGACCTCATCAGTTGGGATCCCAAGAAGGCCGCAATGCACACCGCGCCGGTCAACATGATCTACCCACTTGAGGACATAATCATCAAGTAGGGTTAAAAGCCCCAATAATGGAAGAGCCTAGCTTGTTGCCAAGCAGGCTAGGCTCTTTCGTGGCGAACGTCGAGACAGCAAACGGCGGACGGCTCACCGAACCATGGGACAATTTATCGCCAGACGTGTGCTCCTAGGGATCATCGCTCTTATGCTCGCGATGTTGATCGTGTTTTCACTTGCGCGGGTCAAGGGCGATCCGAGGTATTTCTTCATAGGAGAAGACTCGCTGGGCATCGATCCCGCGGTTTGGGAAGAGTGGGGAAGGCGACTGAATCTCGACAAGCCAGTTCCAATCCAGTTCGCCCTTTGGATTGGCGATATCTTGACAGGCGACTTCGGCGACAGTGTGACGACGCAACGTCGGGTTTTGACGATTATCGGAGAGAAGGCTCCAAACACGATTCAACTGGGGATTGTGGCATGGTTGATGGGGACGTTGGTCGGGGTACCTCTGGGAGTGTTTTCTGCGACAAATCGCGGGAATTTTCTAGACTACCTGTTTCGCGGTTTCGCACTTTTTGGGCAGTCAGTACCGATATTCTGGTTGGGATTGGTGATGATCTTTGTGTTCGCCGTGAACCTCGGATGGTTGCCTAGCGGAACCAAGGGAGAAGGTCTCGCTATAAGGAATTTCATATTGCCTGCGGTCACGCTGGCGTGGTTCCCGGCGGCTTCTTATCTCCGGATCACTCGCACTGCGATGCTGGAGATATTAGATTCCGAGTTCATCAAATTTGCGCGCGCTAAAGGAGTCGCGCAGGCACCCGTCCGTTGGAAACATGCCTTCCGTAACGCGATCATTCCACCGTTGACGCTGTCGGTCTTCGTGCTGTTTGGATTGTTGAGTGGCACGATCATCATCGAGACGGTGTTCGCTTGGCCGGGGCTGGGCAGGCTTGCCATTGATGCGCTGTGGGCAACAGACTACCCATTGTTAGCTGGCTTGGCGATCATTTATGGGATAGCGTTCGTAGTCATGATTCTCTCGCTGGACATCGTTTACGCTCTGTTGGATCCACGCATCAAGTACAGCTAGGAGAGTCGTTATCACTACTGCAGCGACAGACAGCAGGACTGACAGCCAAGCAGATGCTACAAGTACCGTTGGCAAGCAACGGACATCTCCTTTGGAATTTCTACGTCGCTATCCTGTGATACCGGTTGTAATCATTGCGTTGCTCCTCTTCACAGCGGTCTTCGAAGAGTGGCTCTTGCCATACAACCCTGAAAAGGCCGTTCTTCGTCTCCGTCACACACCCCCGTTTTGGTTCGAAGAAGGTTCTACGGCCAACTTCCTAGGCGCCGACGCGTTGGGGCGCGACGTACTCAGCAAGATAATCGCGGGCGCACGTACCACAGTTCTCGTGGTCGTCGCCGCGGTGGGAACTGGAGTGATCGTAGGCACGACAATTGGCCTCGTTGCTGGCTACTTCGGGGGAATTATCGATGACATAGTGATGCGGATCGTGGACGCGTGGAACATCCTCCCCGGCCTGCTCATCGTCCTAGTCATCGTGCTAGTGCTCGGGCAAGGACTGTGGACTCTGATCGGAGTGTTATCTTTGCTCTCCTGGCCCGGCGCGGTACGACTGGTGAGGGCTGAAACCCTATCATTGAAGAGTCGCGAATATGTTTCCCTCGCCAGGGTCGCTGGTGCGTCTAATATCAGGATCATGGTCCGACACATCTTGCCGGGGGTTGTCAATCTAGTAATCGTCACCGCCACGTTGGGCACCGGCAACATCATTCTCTTGGAGGCCTCGTTAAGCTTTCTCGGCGCTGGCATCCCTCCGCCTGAACCGTCTTGGGGACGGATGATCAGTGAGGAGCGTCAGTACATCGACGCGGCTTGGTGGACTTCGTTGTTCCCGGGTTTGGTGATCGCGATGGTCGTGATGTCAGGCAACTTCCTAGGCGACTGGTTCCGCGACCGGGTCGACCCGACGTTGCGACAGCTGTAATCTCAGTTCGCGTTCCGATTCTCATCAAGGCGGCATAGCGAGCTTGTGTCGGCGCGCTTAATCGTGCTAACACAGAATCAGAATTCGACGCGTCGAATCTGGTTTTTCACGAAACTCGCAGATGAAGCGCGCGTCAATGTCGTATTTGGTGTAAAGTTTGCTTCACGCCTTGTCGTCCGAGGGTCGTATACGCATGTGCGCTAATCCTGAAGGCCGAGTGGCGATTGATCGGTGAAAAGAGAACCTCAGCACACAGGAGTGTAGGTGATGAAAATTCTGACCGATAAGTTCAAACGTAAGACTGTAACCGCTGGGCTGCTCTCTATCCTAGCTGTGGTCGCGGTGTTTGCTGCTGCATGTGGCGGGACCGAAACCGTTGTCCATACGGTCGTGGTTAAAGAGTCGGTTCCGGGCGAAACCGTGATCCAGACCGTCGTCGTCGAGAAGGAGGTCCAGGTCGCTGGTGAAACCGTCGTCCAGACCGTCGTCGTCGAGAAAGAGGTCCAGGTTGCTGGTGAGACGGTCATCCAGACCGTCGTCGTCGAGAAGGAAGTCCAGGTAGCCGGTGAGACTGTGGTCCAGACCGTCGTAGTTGAAAAGGAAGTGCCGGTCGAGGTGGTGAGGGTTGAGGAAGTCGAGGTGGAGAAGGAGGTCGAAGTTGTTGTGACGGCGACACCTGAGGCGATGATGGAGAAAGAAGATGAGGCGATGATGATGGAACCGGTGGATTTGCCGGATTCCAAGAGTCAGCCAGGTCATGTGATCTTCGCGGATGTTGGTTCTGCGTTGGGCAGCATTAGTGGCAATGGCGGAAGCCTCCCGGATGCTCCACTGCAGGCGGACCGCTGGGGAGCAGGCGAACATCTGTTCACCCCTGGCGCTGCTGACTGGGACGAACCGATGCTGGCGGAGAGTTGGGATCTGGCAGAAGATCTCAGTTCCGTGACGATCAATATCCGTCAAGGTGTCCAGTTCCACGGTGGCTGGGGCGAGTTGAAGGCCGAAGATATCGCTTGGGTGATTAACCGGACGAACCCGGCTATCAACCCAGAGTCGATCGCTGCTAGTGCCGCGAACTTTACAGCGCTGTTCGGCGACGTGCCAGTTGAGGCGATTGACGACTACACGATCTCGGCACAGTTCAACAACTTCGACGTGCGTTGGGCCAGCAACTTCCTGAACCAAGAAGCGTCGGGTGGATTGACCAGCATGGCCACGTCGAAGCGAGCCTTCGACGAGAACGGCAGAGATTGGTTGAAGGACAACTTCGTCGGTACTGGTCCGTTCGAAGTGACCGACTTCAAATCCGGCACGAGTGTCACGCTTGAGAAGATTGATGGCGATCACTGGCGCAAGAACGCCGGGATCGAGTCCTTCAAAGTTCTCGCAGTACCGGAAGAGTTCACGAGAGTCGCACTCCTCCAGAACGGTGAATCCGACGTATCGTTTATCGACCCGAAGGACTTGGCTCGAATGAAGAAAGCCGGGTTCTTGGAGGTTGGCGCTGGCGCGGGTATCCAAGAGGGTGTGATGTTCCCGGGCAACTTGTGGGAGACCACGAACGCGATAACGGGTGAACCGATCGACTTCCCGTCTCACGGCGTTTTTGTGCGGCCGATCCAGTGGGTCGGCAATCCGCACCAGCCTGAAGATGGGGACAACCCTCCGGGGATTGATGACATGGAGCAGGCTCGATTGGTCCGGCAGGCGTTGGCCCGTTCGGTTGATCGAGAAGCGATCGTTGAGCACGTCCTCGGCGGTGTTGGCAATCCGGTGCACGTGACTTACTTCAGCACGTTCAATCCGAACTGGGATTCGCAGTACGAGTATCCATACGACGTCGATGTGGCGAACAAGATGCTCGACGACGCGGGTTATCCAGCCGGGGACAACGGTATTCGGTTCGAGATGCCGTTGTTCGTGGGACCGGAGCTTGGCGGTGGTGAAGGCCCCGCTGGCGAGATCGGCGATGCGATCGCTGGTTTCTGGACAGACGTTGGCATCAACGTGAAGGTGCTCAAGTATGCCTATGGTGTGTTCCGTCCTGGATTGGTGAGCAGATCTACCGTGGTCCCGATGCTGACATCGTGTGACGACGGACAAGAGGCGTACCCGTTCGACTGGCCTAAGGGTCTAGTGCAGACGACGTTGACGCGCGGAGGTTTCAGTTGCGGTTTCGAATCGCCTGACATCTTGGCGTGGTACGAGGCGGCGGCATCCGAACCGGACCGCAGTGAACGGATTCGGATCAACAAGGAGTACCTTGCGTACATGCACAACTGGGCGTTGTTCCCGGGTTACGTGACGGTGCCGCAGGCTTACTACGCGAATCCGAACTACATCGCGGAGTGGCCGATGCACATTGGTGGTAGCTACAACTCACCAGAGAACATCGTTCTGAAGTAAGGGAACGATGTTGTCCCTGCGGGTCGGTCTTGCCGACCCGCAGGGAAGCAGATTTTTGCTACGTGATCGTCTATTTGAGACGATAATGGGTTCAACATGCGTCGTTATCTGATCAGGAAGCTCATCTTCGCGATTATTACTTTGCTCGCGGCGACGATGTTCGTGTTTGGACTTTCGCGCATGGCGGGCGATCCGTTGCTCCTTTTTGCGAAGCCGGGTGGCTACGGGATGTCGCCGGAGCGCGTTGAGCAGCTGAGCCAGAAACTGGGCTTGGATAAACCGCTCGTAGTGCAGTATCTCGTGTGGCTGGGGCGGGTTTTGACGGGTGATTTCGGAGAGACGATTGTATCGGAGACTTCGGTCCGTAAATTGATTTGGGAGCGTGTGGCGCCGACAATGCAGCTGGCGGTGGCTTCATTCATTCTGGCGATTTTGATGGGCGTCCCGTTAGGTGTGCTCTCAGCTGTTAAACGGGGATCGTTGTCGGACTATGTCAGTCGTACGATCGCGTTGATTGGTCAGGCGGCACCGATATTTTGGGTTTGCATCATGGCGATACTGCTGTTTGCGGTGACGCTCGATTGGTTGCCGGTGGGGACTGCTGGGCCGGATGACGTGTCGTTTTGGACGTGGGCGAAGTTCAAGTATTTGGTAATGCCGGCGTTTGCGCTTGGCTGGGGACCCGCGGCGGCGTTGTTGCGATTGACGCGGTCATCGATGCTTGAAGTGTTGGATTCGGAGTATGTGACTCTCGCGAGGGCTAAGGGGACTGCGTACCGAGTTGTGGTTTGGAAACACGCTTTCCGTAACGCCATCCTCCAGCCGTTGACCACATCGGCGATCATTTTGGCGAGTTTCGTGACTGGTGCGGTGGTTGTGGAGCGGATATTTGCGTGGCCGGGTGTTGGGCAGTTGATGACTGATGCGGTTTGGAACAATGATTTTCCTACGTTGACAAGCACGGTCTTGGTGTTCACGGCGGTTTTCGTTGCGATGAACTTTTTAGCTGACATCGCGTATGGGATTTTGAACCCGGTGATCAGGTACGACTAGATGACCCTCGAACAAACGGCTGGTGCGGCGGCGCAAGTTGCCCCGACACCTCAGCAGCGGTTGACGTTGTGGTACATCCTGCGTCGATGGCCGATTCTGCCCGTGGCCTTGCTTGCTCTGCTGGTGACGATGGGTCTAGGTGCAAACTGGATCGCGCCTAACGATCCGATCGATCAGTCGCTGCCAGATCGCAATGCGCGCCCGTTGTACCAAGACGACAGTCCGTATCTTTTCGGCGGCGACCACGTCGGCCGGGACGTGCTCAGTCGGGTGATACATGGTGCGAGGGTGTCGCTGTCGGTGATGGCGGTGGCGTTATCTGCCGGGATGTTGATTGGCTGTGGGTTGGGGCTGCTGGCGGGTTATGCGGGTGGGTTAATTGACGAGATAATCACGCGAATTGTGGATATTTGGATGGGTTTCCCCTTCTTGTTGCTGGCGCTGGTGGCGGCGATCATATTCGGGGCGAGTTACTCGACGATCATGGTGTTGATGATCTTGGTGGCTTGGGTCTCGTTTGTGCGCAACGTCAGGGCTGATGTGTTGGTGCTGAAGGAGAGTGATTTCGTGGCTTTCGCGAGGATTTCGGGGGCGTCGACGACCCGTATCTTGGTGCGGCACATAATGCCGGGGACGATCGGGACGATAACGGTGATCGCGTCGTTGAGCGTCGGGAATCTTATCTTGTACGAGGCTACGCTGAGTTTCTTGGGGGCAGGCATTCCGGCTCCGACGCCGTCTTGGGGGAATATGGTTGCGGAGGGTAGGGACTATTTGCAGACGGCGTGGTGGACTTCGGTGATTCCGGGCACGGCGTTGTTTTTGACGGTGATGTCGTTGAACTTCTTTGGTGATTGGTTGAGGGACCGGTTGGATCCGCGGTTGCGGCAGTTGGGGTAGTGGGTGTTGAACTAGGATGGGCAGGATGGGGAAGGATTTTAAGGATGGGTGGTCTTGGGTGTTCGGGGTTTTGGTGGTGTATGAACCCCCTGCGTTCGCTTCGCTCCGCGTCCCCCTTTTGCTGACGCAAAAAGGGGAGGGCGGGGCACAGACCCGCCCCTACCGGCAGCCCGTCCGCCCCGGGCATACCCCTGCGAG
>DAOUJE010000033.1:0-6389 GCA_034423055.1 Dehalococcoidia bacterium
CCTCGATCAACACATCCTTGCCGACGCCCGAAGGTCCGGATATGACGACAACGAGCGGGGTGAAGTCGTCAGACTTCGCCGAGCCATCGCCGTCAGTCAACGATGCCGCCCAAAGATTCGAGTTCGTCCCAGAATTCCGGATACGAGATGCTCGCGCAGCCCGCATCCACAACGGTGATCGGATTGTCCGAAACCATCCCGGCGATACCCAATGCCATCGCTATCCGGTGGTCGTCCTGACTCCGGAACATGCCGCCTCCGATCCGACCTGAACCCACAATCGCCATGCCATCGTCCCGCGCCTCCGCTTCGACGCCAGCCGCAACCAGCCAATCCACTGTCGCACTGATTCGGTCCGTCTCTTTAACGCGCAGTTCCGCAGCATCCCGGATCACAGTCTCTTCTTCCGCCATCGCAGCCGCAACCGCAATGATCGGCACCTCGTCCATCAGCAACGGCATGATGCTGCCTGCCAACTCGGTGCCACGCAGATTACTCGATGTTGCGACGATGTCCGCAACCGGCTCACCTGCTACATCACGTTCGTTGACTAGTTCGATGTTGCCGCCCATATCCTGCAACGCCGTAATAACGCCCGCTCGTGTCGGGTTGATCCCTACGTTCTTGACCACAACTTCCGAATTCGGGTGGATCAATCCAGCAACGATCCAGAACGCCGCGCTAGAAATATCCCCGGGCACATCAACATCAACGCAGTTGATTTCTGATTGACCGATCATGACGTCTAGGCCGTCGACGTTGATGTCAGCACCCATCGCTGACAACATGCGCTCTGTGTGATCACGAGACGCGGCCGGTTGGGAGATACTCGTTTTACCTTCGGCGCGCAGTCCTGCAAGCAAAATCGCAGACTTTAGCTGTGCGCTCGCGACGGGTAGATCGTATTCGATCCCGTTCAGATCCCCGCCGTCAAACTCTAGCGGTGCCAGAGTGTTGTTCTCCCGGCCACGGATCACCGCGCCCATCATCGAGAGTGGCTTGATGATTCGTCCCATCGGCCTCGACTGCAATGAGCTATCACCGGTCATCGTCGCCTTGAAGTCGCGACCCGCGAGAATCCCAGACATCAATCGCATCGTCGTGCCGCTGTTGCCGGCATCCAAGACGTCTTCGGCTTCGCGAAGTCCGTTGGCACCAGCACCTTCGACAACCAATGTGTCACCCGAAGCATCGTCGCTAGAACTGCGCTCAATGTTGACACCTAGGGCGCGCATGATGCCCATGGTAGAGGTGCAGTCGTCGCCGGGCGAGAAATTCCTGACGGTAGCTTTACCTTCGGCGATCGAGTTCAGCATCACCGCTCGGTGAGATACCGATTTGTCTCCTGGGGCGACTATCTCCCCGGCCAATCTGCGGGGACGGCTAACTGTTAAATCCATGCTCAAACAGCCTTGTGCACACGTGAATGCAATTGATCGTCACAGCTTACGACGGTCGTACTTGGTCGGGTCGTCCTTGTCTTTCGACCCGCGGAATGCTTTCATTATGAATCCGCCCATCAACATCGAGGCGGTAGCCTCACCACTGCTTGGCAAACGCTCAGCTTCTTGATGGCTCGTTGGCGGCGACGGCTGAATGCCAAGGTCTAGACGCAGTCGATTTTCCCAAGCGTTGACCAGCATGTCCGCTAACGGGCCGTCTGGATCTTCCACTTCTTCATCGTTTTCCAGTACGCGTTTGATGCCGGCGATCTTCAGGTTGATCTGGTCGAGCCAGTAGATCAACATATCTCGGTTGGTAGAAGCCATGCCGTTAACCCAAGCCGGATCGTTCGCCATTGGTTGGCTCATAGACACGAAATCTTTACCGACGAACTTGCTGATCTCGTGCCATGATGGAGAATCAGCGGCGGCGTTAAGCGCGGCAGCGGCGACGAATGCCGGAACACCTTCTACCGCGGCCGAGAAGCTGTCGTGCTCATCAGGGTCCATGAACAATGGCCGGGCGCCGAGATCAGTGCAGATTTCTTGGACATCACGAATTGCCGACGGTCGGCTTCTAGGATGCGGGATGATCGCGTACGGGGCCTGAGTAAAGAGATACGGAGAGGGTTCGTCGCGTCCTGTGGCGTCCGCTTTCACCAGCGGGTGACCGCCGACGAACGACGCGTGTTGCGGCAGGATGTCCTCTGCCCATCTGAGTATCGAACGCTTGGTGCTGCAAGTGTCAGTGACCGTGACGTTATCGGACAGGTATGGGGCGATGTTTTCCAAAATCTCGTACGCCCGCGTTACGGGCAACGAGATAATCACCACGTCGGCATCGCGAACCGCAGTGTCGAGGTTCCATTCCGCGCTATCGACTGCTCCGATCTTCTCCGCCTGCGCGTGGATGTCCTGATCCGGGTCGTACCCAACTACACGGTATTTTCTGGCGTGCTCGGCGCGCAGGCCGAGGCCGATTGAAGCGCCGATCTGGCTGACTCCGAGTAAAGTTACCTGTTTCATGATGGTCTCTCAGCCTATGGTATGAGTGGCTACGCCCATTAGCGCGGCTTCGTTAGTGGGTAGATCCTCAATTCCGCAACGCATCATCGTCGTCGGGATTTCGCGTTCGCAGAAATTCGTCGAGCTCATCGATCAATGCTGCTGGCTCCGGATCATCAGCGACTTCCAACTCGGAGTCGTATCGCTCCTCAAGCGTCCGAACGTATTCGACAGCTTTTGGAGTGTTTTGGAGGGCGTAATCGACGCGCGTCGTGAAGTCCTCCGCTTCTTGCTCAAGATCCGAGGTACCGACCGACAAGTTGGCAAAGCGATTGATCTCTTCGACGATAGCCAAGGTGATCGCCGGGTTTTGTGCTCCTTGGAGGTAGCGCGGTGCATGACCCCAGATCGAAGCCGACATTATGCCGCGTCGTGCGAACGCGTCCATCGTGGCGGAGGTCATGCCCGAAGGCCCTTCGTAGTTCGGGCGGGCGTAGTTCACGTGTTGGTAGCGCGGCCCGAGATTGTCGTGAACGGTGGTGCTCATAACCACCGCCGATCGTGTATGAGGCACCTCATCCAATAACGCACCCACGGTGACCAGCATTTCTACGTTCATGGCATTGGCAATGTCAGCCACGAGCGACGTGTATGTCCGCCATTTGAGGTGAGGTTCGGTGCCGATGAAGAAAACCACATCCGGCAGATCGTCGCTGTCAGTTTTCAGATAGAAGAATTCGTTCTTCGGCCAGATCAAGCGGCGTCCACCGTCGGGAGCGTTCTCTACGAATGGTCGCTCTTCGGTGAAGATGTAGAACTCTTCGGCGTCGATTTCAGCGAACTTTTTGGTGTCGAGTTCCTGCGTCAGATGGTGGAGGGCACGAGTAGCCGATTCCCCAGCGTCGGACCAGCCGGACCACGCGGCGATCATCAGCGCGTCATTAAGGTCGGGCTGCTCGGCAATCAGCAACTGTTCGCTCAAAGCGTTCGCTCCATCGAGTCAAGTGAGGATTCAGGCTTCAAAGTTGGTGCAAGTCTAGCATTCGCGCAACTACCACTGTCATCGTCATTCCCGCATAGGCGGGAATCTAGAGGGAGGAGCAAGTGTGGAACATCCAAACACAAGCGGTGGAGCCAACGGTGGGGATCGAACCCACGACCTGCAGTTTACGAAACTGCTGCTCTGCCACTGAGCTACGTTGGCAACGTTGGAGGCGCGGAACGGCGGCATCTCGCACACTCAATGTTAATTCAGGTGTTTCGTCAAACCCCGATCCGTTCGTCGTCCGGGATCGTTCTTCGCTCTGCTTCAACTTCGTCGAACCAGTTCTCCAAGTCGTTTAGCAGTTTGACTGCGCGTTGGGGATGTTCGTCCCATAGATCGTGCTCTTCAAGCGGATCGTCCGCGATGTTGTAGAGCTCTGGACGCGGCGGATCGTCGATGATGCGAGTGGGTTCCGGCCAGTCGAATATACGCGGCACCTTTTCCGGTTCGTATTTATAGAGAATGTCCATCAATACGTATTCGTCAGCCAATCGTTGATCTTCGGGCGTTGCGGGTTGTAGCGGGAGGGCAGGGCGTACGAGTTTCCAGTCGCCATCTCGGACCGCCGCATTGCTGATTCCGATTGGCGAGTATCCGCTGAACTGCCAGAAGCGTTTAGGCGCGGTCGGAGGAACTTCGCCTCTTAACTGCGAGAGTATTGAATCGCCGTCTAGCGGTCGCATTCCATCAACCGGGTCCGCATCTGCCATCTCCATGAACGTCGGTAGCCAGTCGATGAACTGCACGAGTTGGTGATTCTCGGTTCCGCCTTCCAATCCTCCGGGCCATCGGAGTGTCATCGGCACGCGCACACCGCCCTCGAGCACTGAGCCTTTGGCACCGTTGAGTCCGCAGTTGAAACGGGTAGTATCGCCAGTTCCGCCGGGTGGTACGTGGTCCCATCGGACTCCGAACGCGGGACCGTTGTCGCATGTGAACATAAAGACCGTGTCGTCGTACAGACCGTTCCGGCGTAATGCCTCTGATATCTGTTCGACACCGCGGTCCATTACCTCGATCATGGCGTAGACGATGGCGACATCGACGTTGAAACCGGCTTCGATGTACGGTGTCACGAAGTCTTGAGGCGCGTGTAGCGGAGTGTGCGGCGCGTTGTACATCACGCTGAGGAAGAAGGGTTCTGACGAGTGTCGATCGATGAACTGAACAGCTTCGTCGGTCAGGACATCGGTCATGTACGTTCCATCAGACGGCTCCATCGTCCCGTTGCGGTCGAGGTTGTAGTACCAGTAGTCTGCCCAACCGCCGCGAAATCCTGCGAATTCATCGAAACCTCGGGCGTTGGGATGGTAACGAGGATCGAGGGCGCCGTTGTGCCACTTGCCTATGAGTCCGGTAGCGTAGCCGTTGGCTTTGAAGATATCGCCGAGGGTCGTCTCGCGGAGGGCGATGCGGTCGTACCCTAAAGTTTCCTGTGGGGTTACCGCGCCGGTCCTGATCGGATATCTTCCGGTCAACATCGCGGCGCGGGATGGCGAGCACACTGGACTTCCGGTGTAGTTTTGAGCCAGGCAAATGCTCTCGCCGATAAGCGAGTCGAGGAACGGTGTTCGCACTCGGCCTTCGCTGAAGATGCCGAAATCGCCGTAACCCATGTCATCGGCCATTATCAGAACGAAATTCGGTTTACCCATGTATGTCTCCAGACGTTTAGGTGCCGGTTGGTCCGAAGCGTTCGGTTCGGACGTTTTCAGGTGCGATGCCGAGTTCTACGGCGTAGTTGGCAACATTCTCCACGAAATCGCTTGGTCCGCAGATGTAGCAGACGATGTCGCCGTTGGCTTCGGTGTCGAGGCTGTCGAGTGTGTGCATGGCGTCGCGCATCAATTCGACATCAACGCGTCGGCGTCTCCCGGTCCATCCGGGTGGTTGATGACGCGTCAGCGTGTGTAGTACCGACAGATTGTCGTCGGTTGCATCCATGTCACTCAACTCGTCGCGGTAGATGATGTGGTGTTCGGTTCGAGATGAGTAGAGCAGGACTGCCGGTATTTTCTCTGCCATGTCGGACGCGGAGCGATGTCGAAGCATCGACATCAGAGGCACGATGCCGGAACCGCCGCCGACGAGTAGCAGCTTCGTGTTGGGTTTGGCACGCCAAGTGAATGGGCCGCCGATCGGTCCTCGGATCTCGATCTGATCGTCGGGCTCGACGACGTAGTGGAAGTAGGGCGAAACCTCGCCATCTTCGAGCAGCTCGATGGTGATGTCGACGCGCGATGCGCGTTCGGGGGCTGATGCGATCGAGTATGAGCGTTGTGCCTGATATCCATCAGGAGCGGTGAGGCGGACGTCGATGTGCTGTCCAGCGATAAAGCGAAACCCATCAACGGGCTCAAGCATGAACGTCTTGACATCGCCAGTCTCGCGCTTGACCGCCTTAACGGTCGCTAAATGCCAGCCCTTGTTCATTGATTGATCCACTTGGTTCATCTACGTATTTTCGCGCTTTATGGGTTGCTTTGAACTAGGAAGGGCAGGATTGGGGAATGATTTTAAGGATGGGGAGATTCCTCGCTGCGCTCGGAATGACAGGGCGAGGGGCTCGGAATGACAGCGCGAGGGGCGTGGGAATGACGTGGATTGGCGCGGGTTTACGGGGTGGGCATCCCCTGCGTTCGCTTTGCTCCGCGTCCCCCTTCGATTCTCAAAAGGGGAGTTTGGATTCCTCGCTGCGCTCGGAATGACAGGGCGAGGGGCTCGGAATGACAGCGCGAGTGGCGTGGGAATGACGTGGATTGGCGCGGGTTTACGGGGTGGCATCCCCCTGCGTTCGCTTCGCTCCGCGTCCCCCTTTTGCTGACGCAAAAAGGGGAGGGCGGGGCACAGACCCGCCCCTACCGGCAGCCCGTCCGCCCCGGGCATACCCCTGCGAG
>DAOUJE010000034.1:0-15421 GCA_034423055.1 Dehalococcoidia bacterium
AAGATGGTTGTAGTGGTACGTCCTCGGACGCGCCGAGTCGAAGTTCACTTGCCAAGCCGTGAAACGCAAATCCTTGAACCGGGAGATGTCTTAGATGGCGGCACAGCCGTCCCTGGCTGGCAACTCCCAATAGCAGACATCTTTGAATAACCGCCATGTCCGCCCGTAGATTCCCGCTTTCGCGGGAATGACAACCGTTCATATACTCGAATCCTGTCATGGACCCTCAACTTCAATCAGACGCTGAAGAGTTGCGCGAGCGGATCGCGCAGATCGTGAGGCATCTTTGACTTACCCGAAAAACGGTCGAAGATAGCGAAGTTAGAGCAGCAAACGCTGGATCAAGGGTTTTGGTCGGATCATAAGCGGGCGCAATCGCACATGCAGCATCTAAATGCGCTCAAGAGCGACGTTTATATTTGGAACGGGTTGGTGCAACGGTCCGAAGAATTGGTCGAGTTCGTGGAGTTGGCGGGTGATGAATCGGATGAGGGGATGCTTGAGCAGTTGGCATTAGACGCTGTTGCGTTGCGTTCTGATTTAGGAGAGCACGAGTTCAGGCTTCAACTCAACGGCGAGCACGATGGACGACCAGCGATACTGTCGGTCAAGCAAGGCGCAGGCGGAGTTGACGCCCAAGACTGGTCGGAGATGTTGCTGAGGATGTACGCGCGATGGGGCGAGCAAGCGGGATACGACACCGAGGTGCTCGATTTCACACCCGGTGAGGAAGCCGGCATCAAATCTGCAGCGTTGCGCGTGAACGGGGATCATGCTTACGGGTATCTCAAGTCGGAACGTGGGGTGCATCGATTGGTGCGGCTTTCACCTTTCGACTCCGGACATCGACGGCACACCAGTTTTTCGCTGGTGGAGGTCTATCCGGAGCCCGACGACGCGGACGAGGTTGAGATTGATCCGTCTGAGGTTCGCATGGAGGCGTTTCGAGCTAGTGGGCACGGCGGACAGAGCGTGCAGAAGAACTCAACCGCGGTCCGACTGACGCACGAGCCGAGTGGCATAGTGGTTTCGGTGCAAAACGAACGCTCGCAAGCCCAGAACCGTCAAGTGGCGATGAAGATTCTCCACGCTCGCCTAACAGATCTAGAGAATCAACGTCGGGCCGCGGAACAGGCGAAACTCAAGGGCGATCACGTCTCGGCGGAGTTCGGAAGGCAGGTGCGGAGCTACGTGTTGCACCCGTATCAGATGGTGAAGGACCACCGCACCGATCACGAGGTGTCTGACGCGCGCGGCGTGCTTGAGGGTGATTTGGACAGCTTCCTGAAGGCGTATCTTCAGTCATCGATTGGCAATTGATTTGTGGAATGAACAGTGAAAACTGCTTGCCGTCATTCCGGCGAATTATCGTCATTCCTGCGAAGGCAGGAATCCCCCTCCCCCTCTGGATTCTCGCCTGCGCGAGAATGACTAGAGAAGGCTTTGTTGTGATACTGCCTCGCAGGATACGCAATCCGAGAAGCGCGGTAATTACGTAATAAATATCAGGCACAAAAATCTGGAGATGACTGGAGATAGATGATGAAGAAGGCACGTTTCTTGGGCATATCGTTGCTCGCCGCGCTGGCTATGTTTGCCGTGGCATGCGCGAGCGAAGAGGAACCGACATCTACACCGATCCCCGAACCCACTGCGACACAGATACCGACAGTGGTTTCGACGCCTCCTCCGGCGCGGTCTGAACGTCCAACACCAACGGGTCAAGCAAAGGTTGCGCCAGAACTGTTGCAGACGCCTGAGCGCGTGGGTGATGAGAAACCGACTGGTGGCGTATTCCGACGGCTTTGGAACGACCCGCCGACACTCGACCCGGCGTTGGTCACTGACGGGACGTCTTACGGCATCGTGATCGAGCTCTTTAGCGGTCTCGTCAAGTTGACAGGCGAAGCTGAGGATCCGATAGCGATGGATCTGGCGGAGAGCTACTCTGTCAGCAATGGCGGTAAGACTTACAAGTTCGTGCTCAAGGACGATTTGAAGTTCAGCGACGGTTCGCCGCTCACGGCATCTGATTTCAAGTGGTCATGGGAACGAGCTGCATTGCCTGAAACAGAATCGCCGATCGTTGACGAGTTCCTCGGCGACATTATCGGAGTGCAGGCGATCATCGACGGTGATGCGACGACCGCCGAGGGCATTGAGGTGATCGACGATCATACGCTCCAAGTGACGATAGACGCGCCGAAGCCGTACTTCATCGCCAAGCTGACGTATCCGATAGCTTTTGTGGTCAACCGCGACAACATAACGTCGGGCGGTGAAAACTGGACCGACGATCCGGTCGGTACAGGTCCATTTGTGCTCAAGAGCTACAGCATCGGGGAGCGAATGGTTTTAGCCAAGAACCCGCACTATTGGGGGGACCCTGCGTACCTCGACGAGGTGAGCTTGTTGCTTGCAGGTGGTTCTGCGATGGCGATGTACGAGAACGACGAGATCGACATCACAGGTATCGGCCTCGCCGACTTGGAGCGAGTTACAGATCCGACCAATGAGATATCAAAGGATGTCGTCGAAGTTCCGCCTTCGTTCAGCACGAGTTACATTGGTTTCAACATCGAAGAACCACCGTTTGACGATGTCCACTTCAGAAGGGCCCTCAACTTCGCAGTAGACAAGGTGTTGGTGGCGAACGCCGTCTATTCAGACCTCGTTCGACCGGCGACCGGGGTGATTCCACCAGGGTTCGTAGGCTTCAACCCCGAATTGAGGGGCTTGGAGTTCGATGTCGAGCGGGCGAAAGAAGAGCTCGCGATGTCGAAATACGCAGACCCTGAGACCCGGCCGCGGATTGTGATCACGAATCCTGGCACTGGCGGTTCACCCAGTTTGACGATCGAGGTCGTTGCCGATATGTGGAGCCGAGAACTAGGGGTTGAGGTTGAGATTCAGCAGGTGGAGTGGGCCACGTTCCTACAGGACTTGCATCGCAACCGCTTGCAGGCCTTTTCGTTGGCATGGCAAGCAGACTATCCGGACCCGCACACATTCGTAGACGTATTGTTCAGGACCGGAAGCTCGATCAACAACACCAACTACTCGAACCCTGAAGTTGACGCCTTGCTCGAACAGGCAAACGTCG
Organism: Dehalococcoidia bacterium; assembly: GCA_034423055.1. Classification (GTDB taxonomy): domain Bacteria; phylum Chloroflexota; class Dehalococcoidia; order Lucifugimonadales; family Lucifugimonadaceae; genus Bin127. Next base: position 3,104 of record DAOUJE010000034.1, read on the forward strand.
AGGCGGACCGGGCGCGTCGGATCAAGCTGTATCAAGAAGCCGAAGAGATGATAGTGGAAGATGCGGCTTGGCTCCCGCTATGGTGGGGAGTAGAGGGAAAAGTGCTGGTGAAGCAGCGGGTTGGTGGCATGACATTCCCACCGTTGTCTGTTCCCATTTATCAGTACGTCTACATAGACGGCTGATATACGCCTGATTGGTTTGTAAATGCTCATCGGGAGGGTGGTCAAATGCGGCCACTCGCCCGATATTTCAAACGGACATGTTTCCCCAAATTGAGATGTGAATTTGGTACTTTGTACCTAGTGCGAGAGACGACGAATCCAGAGTTCACAAAGAGAGAAGCGAGATGAAATTCGCCCCAAGAATGTTGATAGCCGGAGTTGCGGTGCTGGCGACGGTATTTGCGATTGGATGTAGCTCAGCAGAGCCTACTTCGACTCCGATCCCGCCGACAGCAACCGCGGTACCGCCACCTACAGCGACTGCTGTTCCTACAGAAGCTCCAACAGCTGAAACTAGCTCGAGCGTGGCCCCCACGGCGACGGCGATAGCACAAGCAACATCGACCGCCGTTGCAGAGGCGACCGCGGAGGCAGAGGCTGCGATGACGGCTGAAGAGACCGCTACCGCGGAGGAGACTGCCACCGCTGAAATGAAACAGGCGGAGGAGGTCGACGATGAAGAGTTCGATCCCCGACGCGGTGGTGTCTTCAATTTGCTGGGCACAGATCCGACTACTCTGGACCCGGCTTTGACGACTGACAGTACCTCTTACGACATCGTGACCGAGGTGTTCGGCGGCTTGATGCGTCTGACTGACAACCCAAACGAACCAGTCGTGCTTGATTTGGCAGAAAGCTTCACAGTTAGCGCCGAGGGTACGGTTTACCGGTTCAAGCTGCGCGAGGATGCCGTTTTCAGCGATGGCAGCCCGGTTACAGCGTCCGACTTCAAATGGTCGTGGGAGCGTGCGGCACTGCCGGAAACTGGTTCACCGATCGTGAAGGAGTTCCTAGGGGATATCGTCGGGATCAACGAAATGGTCGATGGGAACGCGACATCGGCTTCAGGCATAACTGTTGTGGATGACCACACGCTTGAAGTGGAGATCGACGCACCGAAGCCGTATTTCATCGCCAAGCTGACCTATCCGGTGACTTACGTGGTCAGCAGAGACAACATCGAATCTGGTGGCGAGAGGTGGACTGACGATCCGATAGGCACTGGGCCGTTCGTACTGAAGTCTTATGAGATCGGCGTTGAGTTGGTTCTTGCGCGCAATGAGAATTACTCTGGTACGCCTGCATTCTTGGACGAGGTGCGCTTCAACTTGGCTGGCGGCTCCGCGATGGCGATGTACGAGAACGACGAAATCGATTTCTCAGGCATCCCCTTTGCCGCATTCGAACGCGTCACCGACCCAGCGGATCCGCTTTCAAAGCAAGTAGTCGAAGTCCCACCATCGTTCGTCACGCATTACATCGGCTTTAACGTCGAAATGCCGCCGTTCGACGACGTGCACTTCCGACGCGCTTTGAACTACGCTGTCGACAAGGCCCTGATCGCCGAAGCGGTACTCCAAGGACGAGTCATTCCGGCGAACGGTCCGATACCACAGGGATTCATCGGATTCAATCCTGATCTGGAACCGCTGGCTTTCGATCCCGACAAGGCGATGGAAGAGTTGAGCTTGTCCGCATACGCAGATCCCGAGACACGTCCACGTATCATCTTGACCGTGTCTGGAACAGGCGGATCGCCGCCTACATGGCTCCAAGCCGTTGCCGACATGTGGGACCGAATCCTAGGCGTCACGGTAGAGTTCCAAGAAGTCGAGTGGGCGACATTCCTGCAAGAGATCGACAACTATCGTCTGCAGATGTTCTCGCTCGCATGGAGTCCCGACTACCCCGACCCGCACACGTTCGTGGACGTCCTGTTCCGTAGCGACAGCACAATAAACCACACGCAGTATGCCAACGATGAGGTAGACGCGTTGCTCAACGAGGCTACAACCGAACAAGACCCTATTCGACGCATCCAGTTGTATCAGCAGGCGGAACAGATCATCGTCAATGAAGCAGCGTGGATCCCGATGTGGTGGGGCGCATCGGGCAAGATCCTAGTAAAGCCGAATGTGAACGACTTCAGACTTCCACCCCTCGGCGGATACTTCTTCCGCGACGTATGGCTCGATAAGGAAATCGACTTCTAGCAAACCCATCGTCATTCCGACGAAACCTCCGTCATCCCCGCGAAGGTGGGGATCCAGAGGTGGACGGACGGTTGGATGCCATCCCATTGAACTGGGTTCCCGCCTTCGCGGGAATGACAAACAGTGCGGGAATGACGAACAGTAACAAACGTTGAGAGAGATGGCATCGAATGCTAGCATGTGAAGCGCGATGCTGATCTACATATCACGACGATTGCTTTGGACGCCTGTTTTGATGTTCGTCGCGGGTCTGTTCGTATTCTGGCTCGCTTCGTGCACGCCGGGCGACCCGGCTGAACTGATGGCTGGCCAGCGCGCCGATCCCGAAGCCATCGAGCGTATTCGTGACCGGCTAGGGTTGAACGACCCGTTCATGGTGCAATACACGCGATACATCGCCGACGCTCTGAAAGGTGATTTCGGAGAGAGTTACAGATATCGGGGGCGAGATGTGTTGGAGCTGCTAGGACCCAAGTTGCGGGTGTCGCTCGAACTTAACATCGTTTCTTATGTGGTCACATTGGCGATCGGTTTGCCTCTGGGATTCTGGACAGCGATGCGTCAAGGAACGTGGAAAGATCCTACGTCGACGACTTTTATGTTGCTTGTGTACGCGATGCCGGTGTTCTTCACCGCGCCGTTCCTGATCCTCGTGTTCGCGTCGTGGCTGGATTGGATCCCAGTATCGGGATGGTCTGGAATGTTTTCGACGCAGGCGATATTGCCCGCTTTCACCCTCGGTGTACCCGGCGCATTCGTCTTCATGCGCTTCATGAGGGCATCTACATTGGACGTGCTGGGCCAGGAGTACGTGCGTACAGCCCACGGCAAGGGCATGGGGCATATGACGGTCAACCGCAGGCACATCGCACGCAACGCGCTTTTGCCAATCATCACGATTCTAGGATTCTCGCTTGCCGGACTGTTCGGCGGATCCCTCGTCGTCGAACTGATATATGGGATCCCAGGTGTCTCAAGGCTGTTGTTGGAAGCCGTGTTCCAGCGAGATTATCCCGTGATTATGGGCATGACGCTGTTGGGCGCAACGATGCTGGCGATCGCAAATATGGTCGCCGACATCATGTATTCGGTGATAGACCCTCGGATCAGATTGCGAGCATGAAATGAACGACTCGCGGTCGATCAGTTCAAGTAGCGGAGAGCCCACGGAGTTCTTGGAGGTTGCGGCGTCGGACGGTATTTTCAGTCACGCTTGGAATCAACTGAGAAAACGCAAACTCGCCTTACTTTCGGTTTGTATCTTGATCGTCCTTTACACGATCGGCATATTGGCGCCTCTGGTGGCGACCCATGACTACACAGAGACGAACCTGGCAAAAACACAAGCGGCGCCGGACCTAGAAAACTGGCTGGGCACAGACCGGTTGGGAAGGGATATTTTTTCACGCGTCGTATGGGGAATCCAGACGACGGTGATACTGACCGTTATCACGAGTTTGACGGCGAGCTTTGTGCTGGGGCTTGCCGCCGGGATGGCTGCTGGTTATCTGCGCGGCATCGTAGATATCATCACCACCAGAACAGGTGAAGTTGTATCCGTGTTTCCCGACATTCTGTTGCTGTTGATCATCGTGGCGACTGTCCGTCCCCAGTTCAAAGAGTTCGGATACTGGATCGAAGACAACACCTTCATATCTGGGGTCATATCGTCCGGTGCCATCGATTACATCGTTCTGGGTGTGGCATTTCTACCGTTGTCATGGTTCGGGTCGATGCGTCTGATTCGAGGACAGACTCTGGCGATCAGGGAGGCTCCCTACGTAGATGCTGCCCGTTCGATGGGTGTCGGCACGCCTACGATACTCTTGAGGCACGTTCTGCCGAACGTCATCACGCCGTTGATTGTGAGCGTCAGCTTCGGAATGGGAGGTGTAGCGCTCGGTGAAGCGATTATCAGCTTTTTTGGCGTCGGTGTCCAGCCACCACGCCCCAGCTTGGGAGTGATGATCGGTGATGTAACGGCGCGCACGGGCAGTGCAGCTGTGGAGACGTTGCGCAACCATCCCGAGCAACTCCTACCTCCGATTATCGTCGTTTGGCTGATGATATTCTGCTGGAACATACTCGGCGATGCGTTGAACGACATTCTTAATCCCCGCGCACGCTAGTCGGAGGTCTGTCTCATGAGCAGTAAATTGAAGGTCGGATTGGCATGTAACGCTGGTTATGTGGAGCGGGGCATCAAGGATCACGAGATCGACCGTCTGGAAGAGTTCGCAACGTTCGAGATTCGGGAGTTCGACGAATTTTCCGACTGGTATTCGCCGCCGGAATCTTCGCCCGAGGTGATCGCCGATTTCATAGATTTCGCGTCGGGTGTTGATGCCATGATCGTGTGTCATGGTGCGCCGCGGGTGACAGGTGAGATCTTGGATGCTGCGCCGTCGATGCGGCTGGTCGGCGAGTTGGAAGGGGATCGTTTTGCCCAGAGGATCGACGTGGAGGCGTGCGTTGAGCGGGGCGTGAAGGCGGTTGATACTACTCATGCGTCGAGCTTGCCGGTTTCTGAGTGGGCTTTGGCGATGATGATGATGGGCTTGAAAAAGGTCGGGGCGCACTATCGGCGCTTGATCACCGACCAGGAGTGGGGGACCGGATATCAGCGCGCAAATGAGCCGGATTTCCAGATGATGGGAGATCTGACTGGGCGGACGGTTGGTTTGATCGGCGGCGGCAATATCGCACGTCGTTTGATCGAGCTATTGGTGCCGTTCCAAGTGGATATTTTGTTGCACGACCCCTATCTGCCTAGGGAATTAGCAGCCGCGATGAATTTTACGATGACGTCGCTCGAGAATGTGATGAGCATGCCGGATGTTGTGGTGTGTCTGGTGCCTCACACGCCGGCGACAGAGGGTATGTTGGGTGCGAAAGAGTTAGGTTGGATGCGGCCTGGCGGAGTGTTCGTCAATGTGTCGCGGGGGCAAGTGGTTCAGTCGGACGCGTTAATCGAGCGGTTGCGCAAGAACGACATCTACGCTTGTCTGGACGTTTTCGATCCTGAACCGGTGCCGACCAATTCGCCGATCCGCGATCTGTGGAACGTGTTCCTCACTCCGCACATCGCGAGCACGACGGACGGAACTGGCATATCGTTTTTCGGTGAGATGATCGATGAGCTTCGGCGGTTCCACCTGGGACACGACACGAAGCATGACTTGATGCCGCGAACGTTGGCCAATCGTAGGGGTGAAAGTCCAGGCGATTTGGACGCGGTTCGCTGATACGTATCGCTTGCTAACATGTAAAGCGAACTTACTCCGTCTAATCGTTAGCAGGTGCCTATCGTGTCGAAGATCGATCCATATTCATCCACGTATTTTCAGTCTCGTCGATCGGCGGTGATGGCCCGCAACGGTGCAGTGGCGACGAGTCAGCCGTTGGCCGCGCAGGCCGGGTTGCGGATGCTGCTCGATGGCGGGAACGCGGTAGATGCAGCGGTGGCAATGGCGGCGGCACTGAACGTCGTGGAACCTGGTTCGACAGGCATTGGTGGCGACATGTTCGCACTCATCTGGAACAAGGATGAGCGCAGAGTTGTGGCGCTAAACGGGAGTGGTAGGTCGGGAGCGGCGGCGAATGTCGATGATGTGCGCGGAGCGGGTTACGACGCGATTCCGAACGAGTTGGATGGTTGCGCGTTCTCGGTGAGTGTACCAGGGACGGTTCATGGCTGGGAGACGGCGTTGGAGCACTACGGCAGGATGACGCTTGCAGAAGTGTTGAGGCCGGCGATCGACTACGCGATGAATGGGTATCCGGTTTCTGAGGTTATTGCGCGCGGTTGGGAAGGTTGCGAGACGAAGCTGCGGCATCGTCCTTCGGGTTCGGAGATGCTTCCGATCAACGGTCGGGCACCCAAGTGTGGCGAGATAGCGACTTTGCCAGAGCTTGGGGGCTCGTTGCAGGTGATCGCGGAGGGCGGCAGTGAAGCGTATTACAAGGGGGATATCGGCAAGAAGATTGCGGCGTATGTTCAGCAAGAGGGCGGATGGCTGACGGAGGACGACTTGATGTCGCATCATTCTGATTGGGATGAGGCGATACACGTCAACTATCGCGGTGTCGAGGTCTGGGAATGCCCGCCTAATGGTCAAGGGATAGCGGCGCTGATGGCGTTGAACATCGCCGAGGGGTTTGACATCGGCGATATGGGAAGTCAGTCCACGGATGCCTATCACCACTTGATCGAGTCGATGCGTTTGGGTTACGCGGATGCTTTGCAATACGTGGCTGATCCGCGGGTTGCGGAGGTGCCGATTGGGCCTCTACTTTCGAAGGAGTACAGTGACCGCCGTCGGTCGAGTATCGACTCCATAATGGCGCATCCGAACGTTTCTTATGGCGATCCGATGGGGGGCGGCGACACGATCTACTGCACGGCGGTGGATGGGGATGGCAATGCGTGTTCGCTGATCAACAGCCTGTTCGCCGGGTTCGGTTCAGGATTGGTAGTGCCTGGAACGGGCATTGCGCTGCAGAACCGCGGTTCTCTCTTCTCGTTTGATCCCGATCACCCCAACTATTTGCAGGGCAGGAAGAGACCGTATCAGACAATCATCCCGGCGATGGCGACGCGTGATGATGAGATGTGGTTGTCGTTCGGTGTAATGGGCGGTTTCCAGCAGCCGCAAGGGCATTTGCAGGTCATCTCGAACATGGTCGATTTCGGCATGGATTCGCAGAAGGCGTTGGATGCGTTGCGTTTCAGCATCGATGTGCAGGGCGATAAAAGTGTGAAGGTGGAAGAAGACCTCGACGCATCAGTAGTTTCTGCGCTCCGAGAGCGCGGTCACGACATCGTGATTCAGCGAGCCTACGATCGCACTGGATTTGGCGGTGGTCAGGTCGTTTCGCGAGATGCCGAAACAGGCGTGCTGTGCGCCGGTACGGAGCCGCGCAAGGACGGCTCAGCGCTGGGCTGGTAGATCTGACTATCTGCGGATCCGACGGGCGAAGAACAGCGCGGTCAATAGGACTGTAATCAAGAACGGCGAGGCTTCTAAGGGGCCGTTGCTGTTCGAGTTGCAAAGTCCGCCAGAACTGGTTGGTTCTTCTTCGTCGGTGGCGGCTTCTGGCGCCGGTTCTGATGGAGGGGCTTCAACAGCGGTCGGTTTGACGATTACCTCCGGTTCGATGGTTGGCGTGGGAGGTATGGGGGTGTTGGTCGGTTCGGGCGTTGGTTCGGTTCCGGCTTCTCCGACTGCGATGCCGCCTTCGACAGGAGTCAATGTGAGGAGTTTATAGCCAGAGGATTCGGCATCTTCGGTTTCGGGGGTTGGTGTTGGAGTCGGAGGGACGTACGGGTCGGCACCGATGTCGGCGCGCCATTCGTTGTCGAGTTGTTGCACGGTTTTACCGTAGACGTTTCGGATGGCGATGTCGCCGCTGCGTCCTTCGGCGATGGAGGCGATGGTTTCGGCTATCTTCTCTGGTCCGTAGTTCTCGATGAGGTATTCAACGAAGTCGCGGCTTTGACCGTAGGAGACGATAACCATATTCGGTTCGCCAGGGAAAGTCTGGAGTCGAGTGAAGGGTATGAGCCGGTTGGTGTCGACGGCCCAGTCGAGGAAGTAGACGTATGAGAGGCCTTTGTCAAGGTTGCCGTATTCGGCGAGGCCTTCGTTGAGCCACAGGGGTACGAGCGCATTGCTGCCTTCGGCGGCTCGTCCGACCAAGATGTGAGTGAGTTCGTGGGTGAGAGTTCCGATGTCGCGATTGCCAGAGAGGACGAGGACGACGCTGTGGTCGTAGAATGCTTGGCCTTCGGTGATGAGTTCGCGGCTGATGGTTGCACTGCGTGCGCTTACAGCGCCGATCATCTCAGCGTTGTTGTTGTAGAGGGTTACGATGATGGGAGTTTCGATTTCGCTGCCGATGATGGGTCCCATGAGTTCCATAGATTCTTGGCCTGCTTCGGCGAGGCGTTCGGCGCGGACTTGTACGGGGCCGTGGTAGTAGACATGTATCGGTCCGCGAGTGACGACGTCCCATTCGTATCGGGCATCGAGGACCATTTGGCTGTATTGGTCTGAAAGGTATTCGTTGCCTTCTTTGTCGATGGCTTCGAATACGAAATCGACGGTGGTTCCAGGCGGCAGGTAACGAGCGGAGGTGTTTATTCGCCATAGCAGTTCGCCGTCGATGAGTGATTCGGAGCGTTCGGTGAGGTCTAGGTAGTCGTACTGGCCGGTGGTTGCGGGGCCGGTGGTAAAACGCACTCGGACATCATCGATTTCGATGTCGGATTCGAACGAGGTGTAGAAGCGGATATCTTCGGGGAAGTTGCTTTCCAAGCCCCCGTCTAGGAACCGGACAGGAGAGTCTTGCGCGGTTGCAGATTGGTCTTGGATGAGTGTTGTGAGTGCCGCGCAGAGTGCGAGCACTAGGGGGATGATGGTTAGTTGGACAACCTTGATCATTGTTCAGTGCATTGATTGCGAACGACGTTGCTTTTAGGAATTACGCCACTGCGGTGTGGTTGGACGTGTCTATATAAGGGTAAGTCAGGGATATTATCTACTTGGCGTTTCGCCATTCGGCCCAGAAGCGGTAGAAGGCGCTGAGGGGAGTGCCGACGGCGAGTATCCAAAGGCCCCATACGGGTTGGCCGATGATGAGTGCGACGGTCATGATGACGACTCGTTCAGGACGGGTGAGGAATCCGGATGTTCCCTTGTAGCCGAGGCCTTCGGCTCGTGCTCGGATGTAGCTGACCATGATGGAGCCGACGAATGCGACGAATGCGAGGATGATGGCATCTTGCCGAAAGGTGTTGGTCGACGAGTAGTAGATGAGTAGCCCGAGTAGGAGGGCGGCTTCGGATAGGCGGTCGAAGGTGGAGTCGAGGAGTGCGCCTTTGTCGGAGACTTTGCTGGTGCGGCGTGCGATTGCGCCATCGATCATGTCGAAAAGTGCGGCGGGTATACTGATCAGCCCGGCAATAAGAAATTCTCCGACGGCGGCGAATCCGGCGGCTACGACTGCTAGGAGGAAACCGGCGATGGTTGCGGCGTTGGCGTTGAAACCGATGGCTACGAGTGCGGCGGAGATCGGTTCCTCGAACCAGCGCGCGATTGCGGTGCGGGCGGATTTGCGGAGCTTCTGTAGTCCGCTTTCCGAATCAACCACTGCTGGTTCGCCGTTGATGCGTCGCGAAGGGCACAGGAGCGCGGGCTGTGACTTCGCGGTAGTAGTCGATGATGTCGTCGGCGACTTTTGCCCATCCGAAGCGTTGCACTTTTTGGTGACCATTGCGGACGAGGTTGTTGCGGAGTTCGGGCTCTTGGATGAGTCGTTGGATGGCGTTTGCGATGGCGTATTCGTCGCCGACATCAACTAGGAGGGCGTCTTGTTCGTGATCTGCGACGCCTTCGAATCCGAGGATGCGACTGGCGACGATGGGAGCGCCAGATGCCATGGCTTCGACGAGGACGAGGCCGAAGCTCTCGTGTCCGGTGTTTGGAGCGCAGAAGATGTCGGCGTGTTGGTAGTAGGCAGGAAGTTCTTCGTCGGTGACGGGGCCGGCGAAGATGACATCGTCGATGCCTCGTTCGCCCATCATTCGATAGGATTCGCGGTCCGGTACTCCGGCGCCGACGACGATTAGGCGGAGGTTGGAGTAACGCCATCTCAGGGTGCTGTAAGCGCCGAGGAGGAATCGGAGTCCTTTGCGTTTTTCGCCGACGCGCCCGACGAAGACGAGGTTTATGGCATCGTCTCTGAATTCGCTGGGTTTTGGTCGGGGCTTTTCGAATCTTGGGACGTCGATGCCATTGGGGATGATGGTGTAGTTGTCTGGGAAGTATTTGTAGGCGTACGCTTTGGCGGCGTTGGATACGGCGATGCGCCCGTCGAGTTTGTCGGCTACAAGGGTGAACAGGGGTTTGAAGCTGAGGTATCCGGGGTGTATGTTTTCGCTGTAGGCATGGAATGTGCCGACGGTTGGCCAGGGGGAGAACCAGCTGGCAGTGGCGCCTAGGAAGGGCATGAGTGGTTCGTGGATGTGGACAACGTCGAAGCGTTCGGAAGTGAGGATGCGTCGCATCTGCCTTGCGGCTCTGATGCTCATGGAAATGCGTGACACGGAACCGCTGGCGTTGAATGGGACGCTGCCGCCGAGGGGCACGACTCCGAGTCCGCTAACGTCGGGAGCGGTCTGCGATCTTGCACACGGAGCGAAGAGAACAACCTCGTGCCCGCGGCGAGAGAGTTCCTTGCTCAGGCTGGCCATGTGAGCTACTACGCCGCCGTGATAGGAGAGGTCGTATGGTGAAACTTGTGCGATGCGCATCGGTGTTTTTACGAACGATTTGGGCGGTCGCAATTGTTAACGGTTGTTTGCAAAAACTCTGTGGTTACATCATACCAATATTGTTCGCATCGTTCGTAAACATAGAGCTACGAAACGGATGGCCGGTGGTGTATCCATGGGTGGGCGTTTTCGAAGGTGGCGGAGGCTGCGAGGACGGTTTCTTCATCGTATTTTGGGCCGATGATTTGGAGGCCTACGGGGAGGCTTGGTTGTTCGGGTCTTGGTGGCGTGAATCCTGCGGGTATGGACGCGGCGGGGCATCCGGTGGCGTTTGAGTGCATGGTGAATGCGCCGTTCCAGAACTGTTCGGGGAAAGAGGATGTTCCAGTGATGCTTCCGGGGAAGGGTTCGTTGATGAAGGCGGGGAATCGGGTGACGGGGGCGAGGACTAAGTCGTAGGCTTCGAAGATGTCGTCGAAAGTGGCTTTCAGTTCGTCGATTCTGCCCAGAGCGGCGGCGTAATTGGCTGTGGTGACCTGAGAGCCTCTTTCCATCCAGTACTGCCCGTATGCGGTCATCTGGTCGCCAAATTCGGGGAGATGTTTTGCGAGGTTGTTGTATGCGGTGGCGGCTTGGATAGGGCCGAATGAATCGTAAGGTTCGAGGAGGGTGATGTCGATCTCTTCGACAGTGCATCCGAGGTCTTGGAATGCGTCGTTGTTTTTCGGGACGTGGTCTTTGAAGATGATGGCTCCGCTAGTGGTGCGGATGCCGCCGGTCATCTGGTTGTTTTTGATGGGGATTGGAAGTCCGTGCAGGGGGCCGAGGTCGTTGCCGCGCATGATGGCGTTTTCGGCGTCTTTGGCCTGTTCGATTGCGATGTCGTGGGTTACGAGGAGGAAGGAGTTTAGTTGGTGGGCGATGTCTTCGATGCGCTGAAGGAATAGTTCGGTGAGTTCGACGGGGGGAGACCTGTTTTGATTTGATGAGGTTAAGGAGATCGGTGGCGGATCGGTATTCGAGGTTTTGGTCGGACATGATGGGGGTTGTCTGAACTAGGAAGGGAAGGATTAGGAATGATTTTAAGGGTGGGTACCCCCTGCGTTCGCTTCGCTCCGCGTCCCTCCCCTCTGGGTTCCCGCCTGCGCGGGAATGACGTGGGTTTTGAACTAGGATACGAAGGATTGGGAAGGATTTTAAGGATGGGTGTTGGTGGGTGTTTGGGGTGGGCATGCCCCTGCGTTCGCTGCGCTCCGCGTCCCCCTTCGCGGCGCGAAAGGGGACGGGTGTAGGCGCGTTTGATTCTCCCTTTGGGGGGATTTTGTTCGACGGGTGTTTGTCGAAGGATCGCCGCGTGTTCGGGGTCGCGTGCGAAAGTCAGGTTGTAAGTTCGTCAATAGTCCAGCACCGCCGACGTCGCCAGACCGTCGGCCCTCCGGGAGGCGTCTCTGAAAGATCAGCCCCCGTCATCGCTCGATTGTTCCTCTCGCTAGTGCTGCAGCCTCTTCCGTCCAGCGCTCCGGAAAGACGTGTGCCGGGTAGAGAGACCGTTCGCCCGGACCTTGAACGGGCATCCCCGTGCGAGAGGTCAAGTGTGGAAACCTGCTCCTGCCCGCGTGCCTCCCTTCCGGGTTCCCGCCTGCGCGGTACTGACTTTGGTTCGGCGGTTGCGCGAGGGCGACCACTAGGATCGCGCCCACGGCTTGGGAATTCCGTCTGGCTTGCTATGGTTTCGTCGGAGCCAGCAGTACTTCTCCGCATCCGAGCCCTACAGCTACAACGGTCTTCGTAACCGGGTTTTTCGGCAGCGTTGCGCCCGTCTCCA
>DAOUJE010000035.1:0-16167 GCA_034423055.1 Dehalococcoidia bacterium
CGTCATCTTGTCGATGCGGACCGCCCGCGCCATCGGGTGTTGTGAAACGCGGCCAACCAACTCGGAATCTCCTACGATGATCCCAGCTTGCGGCCCTCCAAGCAGCTTGTCGCCCGAAAACAGTGTCAAGTGAGCGCCAGCTTTGACCGACGCCTGCACCGTCGGCTCATGTTCGACGCCATATACAGACGTATCGACAAGGCATCCAGAGCCGAGATCGTGGATTAGCGGTATGTTATGGCGATTAGCTACTGCCACGATTTCGGAAAACGGATCCTCGTGGACAAACCCAGATATTGCGAAGTTTGAGCGGTGCACCTTCAGTATCGCCGCAGTGTTTGGACCGATGGCAGCCTCATAATCCCGGGCATACGTGCGGTTCGTAGTGCCGACATCGACAAGTTTCGCGCCCGACTGCGCCATGACATCGGGTACTCGGAAGCCACCACCTATCTCGACGGCTTCGCTACGAGAAACGACGACATCGCCGCCATGCCCAGCGAGCGTGCTCAACGTCAGCAACGCAGCAGCAGCGTTGTTGTTGACTGCGATTCCCGTCTCGGCTCCAGTGACCGCGCTCAGAAGCCCTGACACATGCGCGTGTCGCGAGCCTCTCCCAGCGGTATCAATGTCGTACTCCAAGTCAGAATATCCGAGCGCCGCGCGACGGGCCGCATTCGCCGCGTCTTCACTGATAGGTGCGCGACCTAAATTCGTATGAAGAATCACACCGGTAGCGTTTATCACCCGCCTAGGGGACGCTCCCCAACGACTTTCAACCAAATCAACGATGTTTTTCGCGATACCCGCGATCTCTAAGTCAACCGACGCGGCACCGCCATTCCGGATCGAAGTTCGGATGGTTGTCAACTTGCGGCGTGCTTCATCCACGATGAACGTCCGCGGGTAAAGTCCGGAAACCTCTACTAATGACGGATCGGACATCAATGCGTCGATGCTGGGTAACGAACGAAGCAATGAACTCGAATCACGGTCGATATTCGTTGACTGGGGCGGCAATTCAGCAGGTTAGAAGAATGGTTCGTGGCGCAATTTCGACGGCATTCGGCTCGAAATATGCGGTTTACGGAGTAGTAAAATATTCTACTTACGCACCTTGCGACGACGATCGATGATCACCATAGCTGTAACAGGGGGTATCGGGGCGGGAAAATCTGAGACTATCGACATCTTGCGCAAACTCGGTGCGTCCACAGTCAGTGCCGATCAATTGGGTCACGCAGCTTACGCAAAAGGCACGCCCGGTCACGCTGACATGATCAAGGCTTTCGGCAAAGCTCTTGTCGGTGACGACGGGGAGATCGACCGCCAAGCTGTTGGCGCAATCGTCTTCAACGACGAAGCCAAGCGCAAAACCCTCGAATCGATAGTCTGGTACCGCATCCGAGAGATGCTTGAAGGGGTGATTAGCCAAAACCGAGACAACCATACGGACGTTACTGCGATAGAGGCAGCCGTCCTGTTTGAAGCAGGTTGGGACGACCTCGCCGACCGCGTGTGGACCGTCGAATCGTCTTATCATCAAAGGTTGGCGCGCATTGTAGAAAAGACAGGCATGAACGAACGCGCGGCACGCAAACGCATGGACGCGCAACTCGCACCAGAGATCAGGATCGAACGAGCAGACGAAACCATATTCAACGACGGCGATCTGGCCGCTTTGGAGCAGAGCGTCACAAAATTGTGGGAAGCGACCACTAAGACCTAGCACCGATTGGATGCCAAATGGCGACTGAACAGTTATTCAACCAGACGATCATCGAAGAGTACGTGCTCGCTGAAGAGCCGTACTACCTACCGCTCGCGGATGAGATCGAGATATTTGAAGCCGCTTACCACCAGCGCGTACCTGTTCTGCTCAAAGGCCCGACCGGTACTGGCAAGACTCGTTTCGTAGAGCATATGTCATGGCGCTTGGGCGAAGAACTTACCGTCGCAAAACCCGCCGCCAAGGTTGATGCCAGTTCCAACGGTAACCCGGCATCTCTGCCGCTTGTCACAGTGGCCTGCCACGAAGACCTCACCGCATCTGACCTGATCGGTCGTTACTTGCTCGACCGCGAGGGAACGCGATGGCAGGACGGTCCGTTGACCCGAGCGGTGAAATCTGGCGGCATCTGCTATTTGGACGAAGTTGTCGAAGCGCGAAAAGACACGACTGTCATTATCCACCCGTTGACCGACCACCGCCGGACATTGACGATCGACAAACTCGGATTGGTTATCGATGCCGCGGATGGATTCCTACTGGTCGTTTCATATAACCCCGGTTACCAGAACGCCGTCAAGGACCTCAAGCACAGCACCCGCCAGCGCTTCGTCGCGCTCGAGTTCGATTTCCCTGACGAAGAGCACGAGGCGCAGATCATCCAGCACGAATCAGGTTGCGACGATGAAAATGCCGGACTACTTGCAGCACTCGGCGGAAAGATCCGAAACCTCCGCGAACACGGGTTGGAAGAAGGTGCCAGCACGCGTGTCCTGATCTACGCCGCAAAACTCATCAACGAGGGCATCAGCCCGCGCCGCGCCTGTCAGGTTGCCGTCACCTGGGGCATCACCGACGATGCACAAGTGCAACGTAGCATCGACGAGGTCGTTTCCTCGATCTTCCCGTGAAAACCGATACGGCATCCGAGTTTATGGCGTTCGCCAAAAGCAGACTGACTCGTCCTGATGTCCGTGATCTGTCTGGTGAATCTGCTCCGCCAGAAGGGCTAGACCCTGGATTGCCAAGACGTAGAGCCGCGGTAACTGTCTTGTTTGCGACCCGCGACGACATCCCAACCATGTTGCTGATCAGGCGCGCCGCCCACCGCGGCAACCATCGTACCGAATGGGCTTTCCCTGGCGGCGTTGTAGAGCCGACAGACGAGTCTCTGATGGCGACCGCTCTGCGAGAGACACACGAGGAAATCGGTGTGCCGTCAACTCTCATCGATTGCTGGGGCCCGTTGCCAAAGGTGATCACTGGCACCGGCTACGAAGTCTGGCCGTTCGCGGGGCAGTTGTGCGACAATGCACGCTTAACGCCCGAACGAGAAGAGGTTGACGACTACGCCTACATCCCGGTACACCGCCTCGCCGATGTATCAGCGCGTCGTCAGATAACGCTCATGCGCGATGACCTGACCCGTCAATGGGAGGCGATCGAGTACGACGGCAGAATCATCTGGGGCGCAACCGCAAGAATCATTCACAACACGATGTCCCATCTCGACATCAGTGGGATGGATAATGACCCAACCTAGCGAACAGATCAGAATGAACGTGCGGACGGAACTCGGAAGTTTCCCTTCGCCTGTCCAAGCAAACTACGACCGCGCAAGAGAGGCTTTGACGGGTAGGTTGGCAGACGACAAGCTTGACGATTGGGCGCAGATGGGGTTGACCATATCGAAGCGAACTGTCCGCTCATGGGAAGCTGGAGCCGAACTTTTCAATGCTTCGCCACGTGTTCAGCGTCATCTTCCAGCCGGTCAATTCATCAGCTGGGTCCGAATCGGCGACCAACTTTGCACCGCATCGCCAAGTCTTGCCGTAGCTTTCTTCCGTGCCAGCCCCGAAGCGATAGAACGATTGCGTCCACGCTACATCGGCGATTGGGCTCAGTCCTGCCGGTCGTTGTACCGCGGAACCTGGAAGTCGTCGGCTCTGGCATGCAAGCTGTTCGAAGCGACTCCGCAATTGTTGGAATCGCTGTCATTCGATGAGTTGCGACGCTTCACAGAGTTCTTGGAAGAGGTCTCGCATCGCTCCTACGACATGGCCGGCGACGCGCTCGATAAGGGTTCTGACCTATTTCCTAAACTCGGTCGGGATGCCGGGGCGTTCATCGGACTGTCCAACACTGTGGCGAAAAACTCTTGGCGTCACGTCCAACCGATGTTCGACGCCGCTCAGTATTCACTTGTCGAGATGCCGCGCGAGCAGCGATCGAGTTTCATCGCGTTGGTCAACCGTTTGTCAACAAAAGAAGGGGTAGACCCTTCGCGTGTCATCCGCGATGGCGCTCGCGCATTAAGCGGCGTGGGGCACGAGTGGCGCGACACGTTGATCGATCTAACGCACCGCATCGCGTCCGAAGGATCGCCAGAGGCATCGTCCGCGTTCCTGACCACCGGTCCACGCGTTCTGGAACGTGTCACCTTCCCCCAACTCGTCGAGTGGCACGGACGCGGGATGGAGCTCAACGCAGAGAAACCCGATGCTGCTGAAGCGTATTTCAAGAATGAATCGGCATTGTCACACGAGGTTCTCGATGCACTGTCTTCAAGCGTCGAACTCGATCGTGTGCGAGAGATCATCCGCATGTACTGCCGCATGTTAGCAGGGCAGGAGATCGAAGTTCAAGCCGCGCAACAGCTGGTCGATAAAAATATCGGTTGGTTCCAAGGCGAGTTGCCGACTACCGAGGGCACCACTATCTACTTGCCCAAGGTGATCAACCGCCATCCGAGCAAAGATCGCAACTTCGCGTTCTTCAAGGTCATCTCGACACACCAGACCGGTCACATCGAATTCGGTTCGTTTCGCTTCAGTTTCGAACGACCGTCAACGATGTTCACCGATATCCGCCCCGAGCTTACGAGCGCCAACGGCAACGCGCTCGAATCGGTTTCAAGTGATATTGCTGAGAGAGAGGAATCAACCGTCGCATCTGATTCGAATGGCGCGGCAACCGAGGTAGAGCCAGAGGATGATCACGCCACGATCCCGATGAGCCGCTTCTTCGATCTCTTCCCGGATCGCAAATTGAGCAACGATGTCTTCACGATCTTCGAAAGCACCCGTGTCGATGCGAAGGTGATGGGCGCGTATCGCGGACTCGCGGTCAGTTTCCAAGCCGTCCAAGACGATGCCTTGGGTTCGCGACCCGATATGACCGAGTTGCCGGCGCGCGAGGCGCTTGTCGAATTCATGATCCGCATCAGCCTTGGGCAAAACGCCAACCTTATTGCCCCCAAACGTCACATGGAAGTGGCAAGAAAACTCCGCCGACTAGTGCGCTTGATGCAAAACGAACCTGCGTTGGTAGAGGATGCAGCAGAAGCAACGATCCGCGCCTGCGCTTGGCTCACTGAGGTCAAGAACGAAGAACTTGACGAGGACGAGTTCGACAACCTCGATGACGATGAGGAGGATGACGAACAGGACGGCGACGACGAAGAGGAACAGGATCTCCAAGGCATAATCCAAGCCTTCATTGAGTCGATGCAGCCGGGTGAGGGTTATGGAGAGGACGAAGAGAGCAGCGAAGATTCCGAGGATATGGACACCGGAGACGAGCAAGACTACTCGTCGCCACAAGAGGTCGATTACCGCGGCGAGTTCAAGCCGGAACTATCGCAGCTGCTCTCGCAGGCGCAGATGATGGAAGGTGCCGAGTTCGCTGACGACGACATGGGCGAAATGACGCCGCTTTCCCAAGATCAGCTCGAGCAGATGATGAAGAACTCCGCAGAGGTCGACATCCAAGAGGGCCAAGACGGCGAAGAGATGTCGTCTGAACTCGCTGAGATGCTCGAAAATCTCCTCAAGGAGATGCAACGACGTGATCCACAGGCCCAGAGCCAATCTTCAGGCCCGATGCAGCACGTAGACGAGGATGGCGGCCCACTAACTGCAAACGGCACGGACCAGTTCGTCTACGACGAGTGGGACTTTAGGGCCAATGAATATCGACCGCGCTGGTGCATGGTGCATGAGAAGGAGATGAGCAGCGGCGACACCGGCTTCTACCGCGACACGCTCGTCGAACGCGCATCGCTTCTGACAATGATCAAGAAGCAGTTCGAGCTCGTGATGCCGGAGATGTATCGCAAGCAGAAGCGGCTGGAAGACGGCGAAGAACTCGACTTCGACCCAATGCTCGAAGCAGTTATCGACTTACGAGTCGGTGCAACACCCGACGAGAAGATCTACTGGCGTCGCAACAAGACAGAACGCTCCGTAGCCGTCGCGTTCCTGCTCGACATGTCCGCTTCCACCGCCGAGGCGATCGAAGAAGCCAAACGTCCTAACGACGATTGGGGCGCACCCGACGACCCGGTCGAATACATGGTCTGGCTCCGTTCGCGCCGAACCGAAGGTTTGCGTAAGTCCTACAAACGCATCGTCGATGTCGAGAAAGAGGGCGTCGTCCTGCTCGTAAACGCGCTCGAAACACTCGGGGACGACTACGGGATTTACGGATTTTCGGGCTACGGCCGCGAAAACGTCGAGTTCTACGTCATCAAGGACCTTGACGAGAAGTTCACCGAGGAAATCCCGCGCCGTATTGACCGCATCGCTCCTCTTCATGCGACCCGCATGGGTCCATCGATCCGCCACGCGACCAAGAAGCTCGCCGACCAAGATTCGCGCTCTCGCTTCCTGTTCCTCATATCCGACGGTCGACCGCAAGACCGCGGCTACAGCCGAGAAGGCGTGGAGAAGGAATACGCGGTGCATGACACCCGGATGGCACTCATGGAAGCACGACGCGAAGGAATTGTCCCGTTCTGTCTTACCGTCGACAAACAGGGGCACGACTACTTGAAAGTCATGATGGACGACTTCAACTATGAAGTCCTGCCAGATGTCAGCATGTTGCCGCAACGACTGTTGATGCTGTACAAACGCCTGACGACTTGAGATAGGGACCGGCGGCGAAGCACCCGTCATTCCCGCGCAGGCGGGAATCCAGGGGATAAGGAAGTGGGGTACGATGCGGAAAGACTTCCCATCGCACGTCTGAATGTGTCGAGCGATATCGCGTTGGCGTGTGTAGACTAGCGAACTAAACGTACGCCACACTCAGATTCCATGTCGAATTCGGAGCGATTACGGGTTTGTTCGGAAAAGCTATAGGAGGTCGTGCGATGAAGCTGAGATTGAAATTGGCGCTAGGCGTCGCGCTCGCCGGAGTCATTATCGTCATCGGAACTCTAGTGCTACAACCCGGTACATCGTTTGGTGGCATCGCACTTGCCCAAAACCCGGATCCACAGCCCATCAGGTCGATACAGCGCATAACCGCGTCGATACCAAATCTTACGCTGACTGTTGGTAAGACGGTCGTGCTTTCCATTGATGTGATCGGATGGCAAGACATCGAGGACCAGCGATTGAGCGATGATGCCAAATTCGATTGGTCTGTATCAGGAGGGCTATTGTCAGGCGGTACCGATGGAACGTCAGTGTCCTACACAGCTCCCTCTGACCCCGGAATCTATACTGTGACAGTTTCGCCGAGGTCAGAATGTGTCGGCACCGGGTCAGATTGCACCGCGACGTTCCGAATCACTGTTCGCCGACCGGGCGAGGCGACCGGGCCTGATGCACAGCCTCGGAACCCAGAGGGGGAAATCCCAACAATCCTGACCGATTCTGAAGGCGGGCAATACGAAGTCTTCACCCCCGAAGAAGGCGGCACATTTACAGGTGAAAACTTCTCAGTCTCCGCAGGAATGGGAATTGTTCCCAACGGTGAAATCATCGGATTACGCATGGCTGAAGACGGTTCCGCTTCCAACGCTGGCATGTCGCATCACCGCTATACCCTCAGCGGTAACCAACACCGGATCTCCGTCATCGATACAGAAGGCGCGCCGATATCGTCCTACAACCTAAACGGTACTGTGGTCGTCTGCATACCCGTCCCCGAGGAACTGCGCGCTAACATCTCAAGCCTGGAAATGGTCAACAAAAACAGCAACGGCACGTTGACCGTACTATCCTCATCGCTGCAAATCGGAGAATCGCTCATCCTATGCGGAAACACAAGCACCTTGCCGGCCACTATAGCGGTCGGCATACCAGGCACACCGCCACCGTTGCTTGAACCCGAACCGGAACCGGCCGAGATGCTGCCTGCGACTGGCGGTGCAGCGCCATCGTCACCGTTCGCATTGGCTTGGGCACTCATAGTCGGTATCACACTGATCGCAGTGGGAACTCTCTGCTTGCGAATCCTAGATCGCGACGGGTTTAACCGCGCCTAGGTATAGATAGATTGAACAGGATACGCGCTAAAAGAACCGTGTTGCGCTTCCTGCTGGCATGGAGCAGCGCGACGGCAAGTTTAGTGGTGCTAGTTTGGGGCGTAGGAGGAGCGGCTTCCGCACAATCGTCCGAAGACACTGGGATGATTCGGGCAATTGAGCCCAGTTTGGACGGTTCGAATGTTACTACTTCCATTTTGAGTGTTGAGACGGCGCGCAGGTTGGCGTTGTCCATCATAGTGATAGGTCCAGACGGGATTCAAGATCAAAGCCTAGCTTCCACCGTTGACCTAGTCTGGTCCGCCTCGGGTGGTGAGCTGAAAGTTCATGACGACACCACACGCGCAACATATGTCGTTCCTCGGGCCAAGGGGACCTACACAGTGACAGCATCGGCCGGATTAGAGTGCATCGGCGAGGCGACAGACTGTAATGCAACGTTTACGATCAGGGCCTTGGGAGGTCCGCCACCTCCCCCTTACCATCTGTTGGCACAGAATCCTCCTGGTGAGATACCGGCCGCCATAGTGGATGCTAAAGGAAACCAATACGTGGTTTTCACGCCCGAGGAAGGTGGCACGTTCATCGGCGGCGACTTCAAGGTAATGGCAGACCGAGGTGACGTTCCGAACGGCGAATACATAGGCGTCCGTATGTTTGAGAACGGTCCGGCATCAAATGCCGGCGTGTCGCATAACATTTACACGCTCAGCGGCAACCAATACACGATATCCATCGTCGATGCTGAGGGAATACCCATCGTCTCCTACGCTCTCAACAGACCTGTAGAGGTATGCATACCGGTGCCGGATGAACTGCGGACGAATTACTTAACCTTGGAAATGGTCACCAAGAACAAAGATGGCACATTGACTCCAACGTTGTACCCAAATTTCGCATGGACGCCAACCACATCATCACCGCTCATCATTTGCGGAAACACAAGCACCTTGCCAGCTACATTGGCAGTCGGCATACCAGGCACACCGCCACCGTTGCTTGAACCCGAACCGGAACCGGCCGAGATGCTACCCGTCACAGGTGCTGCCGCGCCGGCATCAACGATCGCAGTTATCTGGATTTTGCTCTTCGGCATCGCGCTGATTGGTGCCGGCGTATTCATGACCGCGCACCGTCGACGGCGTTACAAAGGAACTCGATAGTCCGCGCAGACTAACAGCAAGCGATCAAATTCCGAAGACCCTTGAGAGGGCCGCGTCGAGTTTGGGCAGTTGTATCCCAGACGCTAAATTATTGCCGCTGCAACTCGAACATCGTCAGCATCTTGTCCGCCCAATCCTTGTCCACGCGGATGATGTCCTGCGTCTCGTTGGCGACCGCGTATCGGTAGTTGCCGTCTGGTGTCACATCCCCGATGATCATCGATGTCCGATACACCTCTGTCAGCAGCTCGCGCACCTGGACTTCACGTCGGATGTGGACATACGGGGCATCTCTTCCGACGCCGTAAGGTTCGTAATCAGCGGGGTCGTTCAGGTTCAACACCTCAGCACCGTCGATTACCGGATTGCCAAAATGCGTCAAGTAGTCCGTAAGCACTTCAGCATCGGCAGGTGTTGTTCCCACGCACGGCGCAGCGCTGGCCGGAAGGTCGCAGACTACCCACTCGGAGACCTCGTCGTCGAAACCGTAGCCCGAAGTCACCTCATTCCCCTCGAACAGCAATACCTCCGTCGCCTCAGACGGATCCATCGTGTAGAACCATTCGGGATATGGCGGTTCGTCGACTAGCCTCAACATGACATCGCCCCACGAATAGTCGACCGTGTACAACTCTTCGTACCCGCTCTGGCTCGCATAGTGCGCACCACCGTCAGGAGTCAGGTTGCCCATCTCCACTGTCAACTCGCGGTCGTCCCGTAGCCGCACCGTGATCGACAGCTTCGGGTTGTCCAGCCCGTAGAGCGCCGGGTTGTCAATCGTCTTCTTCAGTTCCCGCTGAGACCTGGGTCCGCCTAGCAGTTGCGTGATACCACCCCAGCGGTACAGGTTGGTAGGCACGTCTTTTTCATCGTCGAAATACCATCTGCGCTCATCCTCGCGGAAATGCCACGAGGTCGAGTTCTCTTCGCTTGAAATCGAGATGTGACGCAGATCGTCAGGCGAAAGCGTGAAGAAGAAGGGCGGTTGATCAGCGCGCTCGGTCTGACCGAATCGCTCGATGACAATCGATGCCCCGATCGCAATCCAGCAAGCGGCGATTACGAGAACCAGTGAGACTCTCAGACTCATAGATCAGCGTCTTCTCCACCATGCCCAAATGCCAGCCAGGGCGATCAGTATCGGCATCAGCAGCCATCCGCTCCAACGGACGAAGTTTCGCTCCGATTCGGTTAGCACCAGCTCGCGGAACGCGACCTGCTTCGGGCGTAGCGTGATGAGTTCGTAGTCATCAGCCAAGTAGTTGACAGAGTTGACGAACAGGTCGCCGTTTCGGGCGGAACCGAAGTACGCATTGCTCGCGAAGTCGGTATCGCCGATCAGCACCATCTGCGTTGATATCAACTCATCGTTATCCCGACGGGGACTGCCACCGATCTCCGCAACCGCCTCAACCGCAACCGCTACCGGATGCGGACCGCCTTGGTCCTCATCAACTTGGAAACCGATATTCTCAATGTCAGTCTCAGCCCAGCTGTTCAACGTGCTTATGGCCACCAACTCCAGTCGAACATATGGGATTCCCTCATCCGTCAACGGAATCGTCTGCGGATCGATGTTGTACGAGTAGAACGTCGATCCCGGCATGTACAGGACATCGAAATCTTCTGTCAACGGGTGCGTCGGAAGCTGGCTGTTCGTGTTCTTGATCTGCAGGAAGGTCGGGTTCGGGGCGACGTAGCTCGCGGTGTCAACAACTGTGCCGTCGCCAACGCCAACCGCGTATCGAGACAAGAAGCCTTTGAAGGAATCTGGAGTCGTATCTGGTTCTAGCAACATCAGAATGCTGCCGCCACGCCGACCGTACTCCACGAGGATGCCCTCCTCACTTTCAGTCATCTCTTTCGTCGGACCGGCGAAAATGATCGTAGCAGGGAGTAGCTCAGGATCATTCGAAGACAACCGCTGACCCAACTCCTGCAGCGTCTCGTTAGCGATCGCGTAGTTCTCGCGAACCAGCGATTCAGCAGCAAGAGCGTAACCATCGCCGCCACGAGTCGCGTCAAGAAGGTCCCGCACCGCATGGCCGCTGATGAAAACGATGGTTTTCTGCTTGATCTGGTTGACCACAAGCAAGCCCGTGATCACATCTTGCTCTGAAAACACATTGGGACCGTCATTCGGATTCAGACCCGGTATCACTTCTGTCCTGCGGCTTTCAGTTGCCTCAATCGCTAGAGACGGAAACTGCGTGATGCCGTACTCCGTAGCCACGTTCGGCTCCAACTCCGGATCCACTAACCGGAACGATAACGGCTGCTCCGTAGACCGACGCCTGAACTCGCTAAGCAGGTCTTCCGTCGCTCGCCATGCTGCCTGACGCTGAGGAGTGTTCCGACGGAAGAACGCGGTAACTTGAATCGGCTCACGCAGGTTCGAGAGTGTGTTAAGCGTCGCGTCCGAAACTATGAACTGCTTAGTGCTCGTCGTGTCGATTCGCAGGAAACCGGGCGGATCAGGACGTCCAACAGCCCAATAGATGACAAAGTTCAACACGATTGCGATCGCGACAAACGCGATCAACACGATCGCTGTGTTAAGTCCGTAACGTCCGCGCCGTCCGAAAACCGCGTACCGAACGGCATCGAACGAGATACCAGCATCGATGATCAGGATCAATAGACCAATGCCCATCACGATGTAGGAGTACGTTTCCAGATCGCGGAGGAATATCCAAATCAGCGCGCCTAACACCAGAATCAGCGTTCCCGCCAGTGCAAGTGCTTGACGGATCGAACGCGCACTCGCCATAATCCGCTCTCGTAGCGGTGTGTCGTCGGCGAGCTCCGCCATCGTCGGACGGCTCTCAGGCACCTCGGGCTGTTGACTGTCTTGGGTGGTCATGGAGTTCCAGTTGTCCGCGATGCGTTAATTTCTCGCTTCAACACGAATCATCGCCATCGTCGAGTTTCTAGCGCGATTACCGTCAGCATCAAGAACACCGCGGTGATCGAGAGATAGTAGACAACATCGCCCACCGAAAGGATGCCGCGGGCGAAATCAGCGAAGTGTCCAGCCTCCGCAACTCCGAAGCTGTCAAGGTCGAAGACCGAGAACGATGCGCCGAGTTGCAACGCGTCTAATATCTCCGCCCCGATACCCGTGACGCGTTCCGATACAAAATCGATGATCGTCAATCCTGTTAGCAGACCAGCACCGACGACTAGTCCCACGATCTGGTTCGGGCTCAAGGCCGACGCGAACAGACCAATTGCAAGTGTTGCACCAGCGTAAAGCACTAACCCGAGATAGCCGGTCAATATCGGTCCGACATCCGGTATCCCGTACACGAACAGCAAGATGACAAAATACAGCGACAACACAAGCATCGCCAGCACTGTGATAAACGCGGCTAGGAACTTGCCGATGACGATCTCGACCTCGCGCACCGGAGAGGTCAACAATAGTTCCAGCGTGCCGATCTTCTGCTCTTCGGCGAGTAGGCGCATCGTAATCGCGGGCGACATGAAAATCATGAAGAACACCGCGCCCGCAAGGAAGCCGCGAATCGATGCTTCAGAAAACGCGTCCGACACCGATGCCACAAAGAAGAAGCCCGTAATAGCCAGGAACGCTGCCGAAACGACGTACGCCATCGGCGATGCGAAGTAAGTACGGACCTCTTTGTTAGCGATTAACCAGATATAACGCACGGCTCAGCCCAGATCCTCTTCAGTAGTCAATTCCAAGAAGATCTCCTCTAACGTCAGCGGAAGTGGCGTGAGATTTATCAAGCCCCAGCCACGTTCGATTACCTTGTTCGCAATCGTCTCTGTGGCATGCGCGTTCGGGCGCGCGTCCACAATCAACGGGATGCTTCCTTCACGTTCGCCCTTGGCAACCGATTCGGCTCGATTGTCGCGGCGGGCATCAACCACCATCGGTAGCTGTCGCATTTCACCGATGATCTCTCGCGGCTCCGCACCGCGCACCGTCATCTCGATGCGTTCGGAATGTTGCAGCCGCTCCGAAAGGTTGTCTGGACGATCATCCGCAACGATACGGCCATCGTGGATCACCAGAACGCGCCGACAGATCATGCTAACTTCAGGCAAGATGTGTGAGCTGAGCAGTAACGTATGGTCTTCGCCTAACTCGCTGATCAACTCCCGCGTCTCCACCACCTGTATCGGATCGATCCCGATTGTAGGCTCATCCAAGATCAGCACGTCAGGTTCGTGAAGAATCGCCTGTGCAATACCTGTCCTCTGTCTGTAACCTTTCGACAGCTTCCCGACGAGCGCATTGCGATAGTCGCCGAGTCGCACTGTGTCGATAACCTGTGGCACTCGATCCTTGATCCACTCGCTATTCATGCCCCGCAACATGCCCATGTACGAGAGGAAGTCGGTGACCGTCATGTCGTAGTAGAGGGGCACGGTTTCAGGCAGATATCCGATGTGCCTACGCGCATCCAGAGAGTGGGATACGACGTTGTAACCCGCGACCACCGCATCGCCGTGGGTGGGCGGCGTGAATCCCGTCAACACCCGCATCGTCGTCGTCTTGCCCGCTCCGTTCGGACCCAAGAACCCTACGATCTCGCCTTTTAGCACTTCAAACGAAACGTCGAGAACCGCCGGGTAGGGCCCGTAGTACTTCGACATGTGTTCAAGCTTGATCATGGTGTCTGACGCCCTTCGCGCATGGATTGAGACTTAAGCGTAAGTTTTAATACGCACGCATCGGCGGCACAGTTTCGATGTCAATCAAGCATTACAGTTTAACAACACGCGAGCGCTCTAAGTCCATGTCCCAACGTCATTCCGACTCTCAACGTCATTCCGATCCCCGATGTCATCCCGAGTCCCCGATGCCGTTCCGAGTCCCAATGAGACCTTTGCAAAGCCTGTCGATCCGTCCCCTTCGCGAAGCGTAAGGGGACGCGAACAAGCGTAGCGCAGTTCGCAGGGGATGCCCGATCGACACCTAAACCCCCTTCAATTCCCCCTTGGGCATCAAGGGGGAGGGGTTCGCAAAGACCTCGTCCCAATGCCATTCCTCGTCCCAATGCTATTCCTCGTCCCAATGCTATTCCGCGTCCCAATGCTATTCCGCGTCCCAATGTCATTCCGAGCGAAGCGAGGAATCTCACTCCCCGCACCGTCGAGCAAGTGTCAGACAACGGTTGACTAAAATCGTTGTTAACCAATCTCCTAGGCTCCTGTCATGGCAACCACACTCCACGAGATCGATACTAATTCCCAGATCATCTACCTCGATCACGCCGCGACGACACCAGTCCGCGAGGAAGTTCTAGACGCCATGCTTCCGTACTTCAGCGAAGCTTTCGGCAATCCGTCGAGCCTATACGCCATCGCAGGAGAATCGCGCAACGCTATGGACGAAGCGAGGGCTCGCGTCGCATCGGTACTGAACTGCCGCACAAGCGAAGTCGTCTTCACTGGCGGAGGCACCGAAGCCGACAACATGGCGGTCAAGGGAGTCGCCTCGATTTTCGACGAACCCGGCGACATCATCATCTCCGAAATCGAGCACCATGCCGTCATCCACGCGGCGGAACAGCTTGAGCGCGATGGTCATTGCGTGAAAATCGTGCCAGTTGATCGATACGGTGTTGTCAATCCCGGCGATGTGCAATCGCGTCTTGTTGATCGCGACACCGTAGTTAGCATCATGTTCGCCAACAACGAAGTCGGTGCAGTAAACGACATCCCGGAAATCTCGCGACTAGCTAAGCAGCACGCTCTAGAAAACGGAACCAACGTCGTGGTGCACACCGATGCCGTCCAAGCGTCCGGCAAACTCTCATTGGATGTCAAAACGTTAGGCACCGACCTGCTTTCGCTGTCCGCCCACAAGATTCATGGGCCAAAAGGCGTCGGTGTTCTTTACGTGCGGCGCGGTGTGAAATTGGACGCCCTCATCGCTGGCGGCGGGCAGGAACGGCAGCGCAGGTCCGGCACCGAGAATGTGCCGGGCATCGTCGGCATGGGAATGGCGCTCGTGCTCGCCGAAAACGAACGCCTGCAATTCTGCGAACGCACACGCGGCCTGCGCGACCGTTTCTTGGCTGCTGTCACCGAACGCATCTCTGGAGTCGTCGTCAACAACCATCCCGAAAACAGCCTGCCCCACATCGCTCACATCTCGATCCCCGGACTCGAAGGAGAGCCGATGCTGCTCGGTCTCGACTTCAAAGGCGTTTGCGCCTCCAGTGGCAGCGCGTGCAGCTCCGCATCCGTCGAGCCGTCTCACGTCCTCCTAGGCATGGGAATGAGCCACGAACTAGCCGCGGGCAGTCTCAGGTTTTCGTTCGGAAAAGATTCCAAAGAAGAAGATGTCGAATACGCGGTCAACGCCTTGACGGAGGTAGTCGGTCAACTCCGCGGTATGCCTTCGATGGCAACTTGAATGGCGATTATGCCTTTGCAACACCAGAACCGTGCTATTCTTCCACTGCACTGACCGCAGATGATTGATGATGTTGCGGCTCGTTGAAGCGTCTTGTCACCGCCCGACATCGCTACGATAACGGAGGGTGCCGCCAAGGCGGCGAACGGGACTCAGACTCCCGGGGTTGCTAGATGACCCTAGCATCGTGGTTCGATTCCACCACCCTCCGCCATCAGAAGACCACGATACCCGAAGTATACACCGCGCTCATAGGGAGTGTGAGGTGTGTGACTACCTGTTATAGTGGCGACTGTCCGTCAGCCGCGCCCGAAACGACCATGTAATTCTGACTAGGGCAATGCCATCCTGAACGGAGTTGCGTCATCCTCCGCGGAGCCGTGTCATTCTGAACGGAGCCATGCCATCCTCCGCGGAGCCGTGTCATTCTGAACGGAGTGAAGAATCTGGCTCTTGTGCAAAGATGCCATCCATGTGATAGGGTGTTGGCACAGGATGAGATGATTCGATGAAATTGGTGCGAACAACGTTATGAAGCCTGTGATATCCTCCCCCCCCCACCCCCCCCCCCCCCCCCCCCCCCCCCCCCCCCCCCCCCCTCCCT
>DAOUJE010000036.1:0-14389 GCA_034423055.1 Dehalococcoidia bacterium
GCCAACCCGTTCGCAATCCAGAACAAGAACCAAAAGATAACTGTGGCAAGTTCCAGCGAACCCAACCTAACCATGTAGTTCTTTAGACCATCCATACGTACTGCCTCCGTCAATGGCCCCAACTTGGGATAAGGGTGTACGGCGCAGTTTACCATGTCCCAATGAACGTGACGATGCAAATCGATTTTTACATGTCAGTCAATTTGGCCGGAATTTATCGAGAATACGCGTCCCGCGAGTGCGAGCAAAAATGAATTGAAACGACGGTTAGCCTGAGGATGAAACGACGATTTCGCACTCAAATACCGCTGTTCAACTCTTCCTCCAACCCCGCACGGTGACGCTCCTGACCGAATCCTCCCAATCGGTTCCATCCGACCGCGGGCGCATGGGCGCGTTTGTCAATACCTCAACATCGACAAAGCCTGAACGGTCAATTCGATCCAAGTATCTCGAGAGCAAGTCGGCTCCTCCTACGCACGACACCCATTCCTCGGCAGACGAACGGACCTCATCAGGCAACTCTTCGGTGACCACCATGTCTGAAACGACAAACCGACCCCCAGGTTTAAGAATTCGATGAATTTCATCGAACACTCGGTCTTTGTCAGGTGACAACGCGATTACGCAATTGGAAATCACCAGGTCGACGGATGCGTCTTGCTGCGGAATCGCCTCGATCTTGCCGAGTTTGAACACCACGTTATCGGCGCCCAATTTCTGGGCGTTCTCCCTCGCGAGATCGATCATGGCATGGGTCATGTCGATCCCAATGATGTTGCCCGTCTTTCCGACGCGCTCGGCAGCCAAGAAACAATCGATGCCACCACCACTACCCAAATCCAATACCGTCTCGCCTATTTGAGCGTCTGACAAGCCGATCGGATTTCCGCAACCCGCAGAAGCCGCCGTTGCTTCCGGCGTCAACGCTTCCAGATCACCTGATTCGTACAGTGCATCCGCCACCGTCGCCAACGATGCACCATCGTCGCCGCAGCAACTGGAGCCAGATTCTTCCGCGCAGCAGGATGTGGTAGCGGCGCCGCGTTCCGCAACGCGGGTGTATCGGTCCCTTACCGCCTGCTCAACCGAACCGGCATCAAACTCATCACGACTGAAAACATCAGGCAGTTGTTGCAATCTGAATACCCTCCGAAATTTTCGCCCTTAGTGACAATCTTATCCGCCGATGTGTTCGTCGATTCAACGAACATCCTCGCCAAAAGCATGCATGAACCACATTTTCAGCCCTGTCTGCTATAGCATTCACTCTCAGCGTCAACACAGGCGCTCGAATTCCTACAGGAGATCAACTGATGGGTAACGACACTCCTCTGAAAGAACGCATCCGCCGAGGCGATATCGTGATCGGCGTCTCGGCGCCAATGACCGCAGACAAAGCACAACTGGAAGACATCCTCTCCAAAGACGACTACGGCTTCGTCATGACCGACAGCCAGCACAGCCCCTTTTCGGAACACCAGATGGTCGAGTTCTGCAACACCGCCGATGAGGTCGGCATCCCCGTCCACCTGCGCATCGACCACCCCAGGCACGCATACTTGCTCGGTAACCTCGCCGATCTCGGCCCTGCCATATTGGAGATTCCCCTTGTCGAAGAGCCCGCAACCGTCCGCGAAGCCATCGAATGGTTTTACTTCCCGCCCAAAGGACGGCGCAGCTTCGTCGGCGGTAACCGCTGGGGCGCCGAGCTCGGGAACGACATGAACATGTACGCAGAGTGGTGGAACAACAACGGCATCCTCTGCATACAGATCGAAACCCTCCGCGCCATCGAGAACATCCGAGCTCTCTCTCCGCCGGGTGTCGACATGTTCTCATGGGGGCCGTCAGACCTCGAGTGGGACCGTAAAATGCACCCCCACCATCCCTTCAAGACCGACGACGACTGCATCAAGCACGTCATGGACCAGGTCAACGACCTCGACGTCCGGATGAGCTATCGGTCTTACGACCCCAAGCTCCGCAACAAATATCTCGACATGGGCGTGACCGTCCTTTTCGAAATGGCCCAAACCTAGTCCTCGCCCTCAAACACCAAAGGAGACCCCAAAATGGGTAACGACACCTCACTGAAAGAACGCATCCGGCGCGGCGACATCGTCATCGGAGTCGGCATACCGATCGGCTCTACGAAGTCGCAGTTCGAAGACATCCTCGGCAAGGACGACTACGGCTTCGCCACCTGCGACAGCCAGCACAGTCCCTTCTCAGAGCACATGCTGGTAGACCACTGCAACATCGCCGACGAGGTCGGAATACCGGTCCACTTCCGTATCAAGCACACCCAGTTGGCCTTCTTGGTCGGCAACATCGCCGACCTCGGACCCGCATTCATCGAGATCCCGCTCGTCGAGGAGCAGTCGACGGTGCGAGAAGCCCTCGACTGGTTCTACTTCCCGCCAGAGGGCCGTCGGAGCTGGGTCGGAGGATTCCGGTGGGGCGCCGAACTCGGCCATGACCGACCCGGATACGCAAAGTGGTGGAACGAAAACGGTGTCATCTGCCTTCAGATCGAGAGCCTCCGCGCCATCGAGAACGTCAAAACCCTCGCAATGCCCGGCGTTGACCTCTTCTCATGGGGACCCGCTGACCTCGAGTTCGACCGCGAGATGCACCCGCATCACCCCTTCAAGACCGACGATGACTGCATCAAGCACGTCATGGACCAGGTCAACGATCTGGACGTCAGGATGAGCTACCGCTCAGGCGATCCGGAACTGCGCAACAAGTACATTGACCTTGGCGTCACCGTCCTGATGGAACGAGCGCAGTAGGTCCTAAAGCCTCAACCTTCGCAAAACCAAACCCACCAACCGCATCACCACGGTCATCACAATCTGAAAGATGACCGTGCGCAGGATCTGGCGTACGAGCAACCCAACCATAGTTGTCCATAGTCTAGCCTACTTGGGAACCGGACCGCCGCCGGTC
Organism: Dehalococcoidia bacterium; assembly: GCA_034423055.1. GTDB lineage: Bacteria > Chloroflexota > Dehalococcoidia > Lucifugimonadales > Lucifugimonadaceae > Bin127. The sequence continues at coordinate 2,956 of DAOUJE010000036.1, forward strand.
ACATGCGCGTGCAAGTGAAACACCTCCTGTCCTGCGCCGCGTCCCTGGTTGAACTGCACACGATACCCTGAACCTGTAATTCCCGTAGCCTCCGCGACCTTACCGACTCCGACCAAAACCCGTCCGAGCATCCCCACATGCGTATCCCCTGCTTCGTGCAGGCGGTCAAAGCACGTTTTTGGGACTACTAGAACGTGAACCCGAGCCTTCGGATTGATGTCGTTGAACGCCAGAACATGATCGTCCTCGTACACCTTGCTGCAGGGAATGTCACCGGCGATGATCTTGCAGAAGATACAGTCGTTAGACATTTTAGTTTCTCTTGATTGTCTAAACCCCCTTCAATTCCCCCTTGAGCATCAAGGGAGAGGGAGGGGCAAAGGATCATAGCGTTCGGCCAAGGTGCTCGATGTGCGAATCCGAATCCCCAAAATCGGCTCGCCACGAAAGCACTCGCCGAGTGTAGAGATGCAGATCGTGCTCCCAAGTGAACCCGATCGCGCCGTGCGACTGATGCGCCTTCCATACGATGTCGTGCATCAAAGTATTCGCGGACCATTTCGCCTGCGACACAATCCGTGAAGTCATCGCACCATCGACATCCGCACTCAACGCCCACGCCGCACGATCCGCTAGATGCTTCGCCGACTTAACCTTCGTCGCCATATCAGCCATGTAGTGCTGTATCACTTGGAACGCACCGATCGGCCTACCGAACTGCCGCCGGTCTTTCACATACTCGATCGTCCGATCCGTCACCGCGCTACCGGCACCAACCATCTGCGTCGCCCTCGCAGTCGCCCCATACAACATCATGTAGTCAACCACATCAACGCCACCACTGGCTTCGCCAAGAACCGATGCTGCCGGAACCACGACCTCGTTCAACTCGATATCGCAAGCTGGCGCACCCGAAGCCATCTTCACCCGGTTTACATTGACCGTCCCCTCAGCAGACTTCATCGGCACCGCGAAAACAGTTACGCCCGCGTCAGTCTCCGCAGGCATCAACACCAGATCGGCAGAGTTTCCATACGGAACGAATCTGCTCTTACCGCTGATAACCCAACCATTCGAGGTCTCCGAAGCTCGGACACCCATCGCACTCGGATCTGTCGAACCATCCATCCCGACCAACGACGGTACCGCAACCGTCTCACCAGCCGACATCGACGGCAACCAATCCCGTTTCTGCACGTCGGATCCGAACTCGCTAATCGCCGAAGCTGACACGACCGCCGACTCCACCAAAGGCCCCGGTGCCAACGCAGCGCCCCACTCGCCGAGTAGCACCGCCATATCCGACATGTCCATCCCAGAACCACCGCATTCCTCCGGCACAATCAGCCCCAGCCAGCCCAACTCGCCGATTTCCCGCCAAAAATCATCCGTGTAACCACGCTCATCCGTCGCCATCGCACGTACGAAGTCGGACGGTGAACGGTCAGAGAGATATTCAGCCGCGCTACTTCGGATCAGTTCCTGCGTTTCGTTAAGACCAAAGTCCATGGTTTAGTGCTCTCGCCCTTCCCATCCGGCTTCCGGCCTTCGCCGGAATAACGGTTATCCTTCAGCGCCTCGGCAATTCCAGCCCGCGATACGCGATGATGTTTTTTTGTATCTCGTTGGTGCCTGCCAATATCGGACCGGAAGTCTGATACATCCTCATCTTGAAGATGCGCCCGGCGAGGTCCTCGTGCTCATTAGGATCGTCGATCAAGCCGGGCATCCCAAGCAACTCAACGCCGAAGTCGAGTACCGCCGTGTTCACCTCGGTCGCGGCGATCTTGCACATGCTCGCCTCAGTCGACGGTGGATGTCCGAGAGATTGCAGCCACGCCACCTCATAGGTGATGTAGCGCGCCATCTCGATCTCAGCTTCGAGTTCCGCCAACCGACGCCTGACCTTGATGTCGTCGATCATGAGAGAGCCGTCGAAGCGCCGGGTAGTGGCAGCGTAGTCTCGGATCTCTTCCCATGAGCGTTGCGCCCACGAGACGTAGTCGATGTTTCCGCGTTCGAAGTTGAGCAGATTCATCGCGACGTTCCAACCGTCATTTAGTTCGCCGACTAGATTCTCGACCGGAACGTGAACATCGTCGAACATAACTTGGTTGAAGCTGTGCGCGCCGGCGATGTTGATGATCGGGTTGACCTGAACCCCCGGTGATTTCATGTCGAGGAGCAAGAAGCTGATGCCCGAATGCCGTTCCGCATTGCGGTCCGTCCGCACGAGCATGAACATCATGTCGGCGCGGTGCGCGAGTGAGGTCCAAATCTTCGATCCGTTGATTACGAAGTGATCACCGCGAAACTCGGCGAATGTCTGCAAGGACGCTAAGTCAGAGCCGGTGTTCGGCTCTGAATACCCCTGGCACCATTGGATCCCGCCCTGCGCGATGTCCGACAAATACTTGCGCTTCTGTTCTTCAGTGCCGAAAACCATCAACGTGGGACCCAACATCCGCGTACCGAACCTGTCGTTGCCCGGTGCTCGGCGGTACGACATCTCCTCCGCGAAGATGAGGCTAATCATGGGAGACGCCTCTTGACCGCCGTACTCCTTCGGCCACGTCATCGTCAGCCAGCCGCGCTCGGCGAGCTTGCGACGCATGCGGCAATAAAGCTCCCAGCCCTCGTCGCTAGATTCGTCGTTAGGACCGATCCACCCATCCGGCAGTTCTCGATCCAGGAACTCCTTCAGTTCTTCGCGGAACGCGAGCTCTTCTTCGTTGAATTCAAACCACATGGTTGATCTGATTAGTCGGCTGTGACCGCTAGGCTCGTGATGGTTTTGACAATGCCGCCCACCTGATGCATCTTTGTGCTCACAATACCGCCGATGTCGACGAGATTGTCGGCTTCAACTACCGCGATAATGTCGAAAGGTCCGGTGACCATGTCGACGGCGATCATTTGATCGATCTTCTTCAACTCCGTCGCAACGTTGGCAGTACTGCCGACTGATGTCTCGATCAAGATGTATGCTCGGGTCTTCATTTCTTTAGAGTGCTCCTGTCTCAGAGGTTTGCGTATTGCATATGCTAATGCCCGAAACGCAGATTGACGAGTCTCTGAAAATTACTCAAAAATCAAGTGCGCGTTCAAATTCAGACCAATCTTTCACTGGGCCCACCGCAGACATCGCCATTTTGTCCGATGTCACTACCTTCGAAGCGACTGACCGCACATCATCCAAAGTTACCGCGTCCAACGACTTGATCCGGTCGTCCAGCGTCTCAACGCTGCCTCGCAACAACTCCTGCGCCGCGAGGTCGTTTGCCACCGCCCGGCTTTCCTCCATCCCGAGAATCAATCTGCCCTTCGCCAACTCGCGTGCATCGCTCAGCTCCTCGTCCGTGATACCGTCCCTGATCTTCACCAATTCATCAACGATTACGCTGAGCGCCTCAACCGCCCGCGGCGGCTCGACGCCAGTGTGAATGTCGACTACGCCACAGTCGGTAAGCGAGTGCATCGAACTGCCAATCCCATACGCAAGCCCGCGCTTTTCCCGAACCTCCTCAAACAATCGGCTACTCATACTGCCACCCAAAACCACCGTCATTATTCGCAACGCGGTCCGTCGAGAATCATTCATCCCGACACCCTTAAACGCCAACGCCATGTGCAGCTGTTCAAGATTCCGACGACCACCAGTCACACTAGGACCGACTAGATTATCGTGGTACGGAAACATCCCACGCGGCTCACCGCTGGGCAAGTCAGACAAGAGTTCGTCTATCTGATCGACGACTTCATCATGGTCGATATTGCCGGCGACGCAAACGACGATGTTGCAACCCACGTATTGCTCCCGGTGATAATCGAGCATCACTTGGCGCGGGATCGCCTCAACGCTTTCAATAGTGCCCGCAATGTCTCGTCCCAAAGCTTGATCCGGCCACAACGCCGAATCCAGCAACATCCCGGCCAGCGCACCCGGCGAGTCGTGCGTCGCCCTAATTTCCTCCAACACTACGTGCTTCTCTTGCACAATGTCCGACTCGCGGAACAGTGGAGACTTGATGATGTCTGCCAACACCTCGACGCCACGACGATAGTGCGGCAACGCCATCCGACACCAATATCCCGTGCATTCGCGATCCGTAAACGCGTTGATAGTTCCGCCTACGCTCTCCACCACACCGCTAATATCCCTCGGCCGCGGCCTACTCGGCGTCCCTTTGAACAGCATGTGCTCAAAGAGGTGGGATACGCCCGCCTCGTCGTCAGTCTCGTATCTGCTGCCAGTGCCCACCAAGAAAACGACGCTAACCGCTTTCGTATGCGTCATACTGCTAGTGATGACGCGGATGCCGTTCGCAAGCGTTGATCGCTGGTATGCGGATGTTGTGTCGAGTTCGACGGCGGTGGAACGCTGCGTTAACGGCATGGATTTGATCGATCAGAATCAGGTTGGGTTGACAATCAAGGGTAGCACCGGCCGCGTGCCATCTCGCGCTATACCCTCGGCAAATCTACCTCGTCGCCCGTCGCCGCCTGCCAAATCCTGATCCGCGCAGCCATGTCTCGTATGCGATCCCGCTGCTTCGGATCGCCGTACAGATTCTTCATCTCGTTAGGGTCATTGTTCAAGTCGTAAAGTTCACATTGATCCGCTGGACAAAGGTTCAGTTTCCAGCGGTCCGGAGTGATTACCGTGCGCCAGTGCATCGAAGCCATACGGTTGATCTCCGGAGTACCTAAGTTCCGGTCTCCCATTCCGTTCCACTGAACAAACACATCGTTCTCGCTCAGATAGGCATCACCACTCAAAACCGGCGCGAGACTCTTGCCCTGAATCTCCCAACTATTCGAGTTGACTGATGCGGTTGGCGCAAAACCATCGCCCAGCACATTACCCGACGAGTTTGAACCCGACACATCATCGCCACCGCTCAAATCGATCAATGTAGGAACTAGGTCTACAAGCGAAACTGACCCGCCGATCCGCTTCGATTCACCAGCCGCGTCAGGTTCGGAACCCGGAACGTGTATGAGGAGCGGCACGCGCGATGCCTCTTCGTACATCGAACGCTTCTCCAACATCCCGTGATCGCCGGCCATCTCGCCGTGTTCGCTGGTGAAGACGATGATCGTGTTATCGAGTTGACCGGTAGCCTCTAGCGCGTCCAGCATCTTACCGACCTGCCGATCTACCAGCGTCACGTTCGCGAAATACTGCGCCCTCAAACGTCGCCAACCGACCTCGCCAGTCAGATCGTGGTAGTCGTCGATACCGAGCGGGTTCAGGTTGCCCGCCATGTAGTAATCCGCCCGCAGCCGGTTCAACAACGAACCATCATCGGGATGTTTCAGGAACGCTGGTCCGACGGAGATATCCTCTGGATCGTAAATGTCGTTGAGCGGCCCGGTGTACGGCGGGTGCGGTTCGAAGAACGAGACGTAGAGCATGAACGGCATGTCACCGTTCTCGGTTTCGCCATGATTCCGGATGAAATCGGCTGCGCTGTCGCCGAGGAAATACGCCTGTGTCTGCTCCTCCGTCAATCCCGCAGTCGCGAACCAGTTCTCATACGATCGATTGATCCCCGGCGGCTCGATACCGTGGCTCCGCAGATGGTCGTTGTAGTGCGCCTCGACATTCCGATACTCCCGCTTTGTTGCCCGAACCCGATGGAAATCCTCAACGCTGATCCACTTGTCGAAACCGTGCTGCTGGATCATGTCGTTGCCGAGGTGCCACTTGCCGAAGTACGCGCAGTAGTAGTCCTCGCTGATCCGCTCCGCAATAGTCGGACAATCAGCCGGCAACGGGATGTTGTTCCGATGCAACCCAACCGCGTGGGGATACAACCCCGTCATTATCGACGCCCGGCTAGGAGTACACACCGGCTGTGTCACATACGCGTTCTCAAACACAAAAGACTGATCGGCGATCCTGTTGAGGTTCGGCGTATCGATCCAATCGTTGCCGTAGCAGGCGAGCGAATCTTGTCGCTGCTGATCCGTCAGTATGAAGAGGATGTTCGGGCGTTCAGATGTCGATTGGCTGCTTGTCATAGGGTGGTCACTATCTCGGCTCGTGTTAGTTTGACGTAGGATTCAGGTTACTACCAAGCATCTGATGACCAAAACATACTACCCCGCATCGATTGCCACATGCCTGAAGAGCAAACGTCTTCCACACCAGTCGATATAAACGCGCTGCGCCGAACCAGAAATCCCCGCCGCGAAGACCGCCCGTGGGGATCTTACGAGGTCCTGACTCAAGGTCCCGGCTTCCAAGTCAAACGACTGAGCATCAAGCCTGACAGTCGCCTCTCCTACCAATGGCATCGCCACCGCGCCGAAACCTGGACCATCGCCCGCGGCATCGCCAGAGTAACCCTCAATGGCGAAGACCAGATGCTCGGCCCATCGCAGACGATCCACGTCCCACGCACCCACAAGCACCGCATTGCTAATCCGTCGTCGATCGAGCCGCTGGAGATTATCGAGGTGCAGACTGGGGATTATCTCGGCGAAGATGACATCGTGCGGGAAGACGATGATTTTGGGCGGGTGTGAGGGACGAATGCCACAACGAATTTAAGTCGATCATTGCCCAGCAATGTGTCTTGAATGCCAAGTCAGTGCATCAGATGAAGGATAAAAACGCGGGTTTCTCGGCAGTTGCAGCATATTCCCGCTAAACTTTTTCAGCCATTCGTTGCGCCGATCGCTCTCTACTTTTTCGGATACATGTACTTTCAAATCTTGATCGACCCACATCATTCCCAAATCAAATGCCCAATGCACAGTGCGGTTGAGAGCGAGACCGTTTTGGATCAAATCTCTGCCTCCTGATGCGACGGGCTTTATGTGGGCGGCCTCTACTTCGTATTGCTCGCCGGTGTTACCTGATGAGTAAACCAACTCCAATCCCGATATCGCGCACCGAAAGTCGTACGCTCCAATCACTCCATCCCTAAAGAACCGTGAACGCACCATTGACATCCGGGCCGACATAGAACGATCTTTGATGTTGCTCAATAACGAGTTGAAGCGTTCGATATCCGGGTAATGGGCAGAATTCACCTGATCGACTTGTATTGGAGCGAAGATTTCTCGAATCTTTTGGATTTCGTCCTCATCCTCTGAACCATCGTGCAACCACTGTGAAAATCCAGGAGGCAATAAAGCCAAGATAGCGTCCGCTGACATCTCGGACAAGTCACATCGTGCAGGCAAATTGTTGACGACTCGTCCGAACGTCAAGATGCCCGCGTCGCCGCTAGTGTAGCCACGCTTCGGCTTGCCCGTAGATCTATCCAGGTACAACCGATTTGCCGCAATCAACACGCCTTGACTATTCAGTGTGCGTTCTCTCTCGCCGATCTGCGTCACCGCTTGCGGATACTGATCCAACGGAGAACCGAGCAACAAGTCCAAAGGCACGTCATTGAGGTGCCGATAGCGGCGGTAAAGTAAATACGCGTTTCTCAGCAAGTGACGTCGGATCTTTCCGGGACGCGGTGGATTAAGCAAGTGCCGCTGCAATGACCTTGGTTTGCGGACACCATCTTGGTTTGACGGACAAACCGAATCAAAATAGTAGAGCGAAAACCATTCCCAAAGACCGGGCTCATCGACATCATCAAAGAACCCAGCATCCTCAAACCGAGTGTTGATATATTGGGCAAAATCGCCACGGCTAGCAAACCTGCGAGGTTCCGCATAAGCGTCACATAGTGCCAAGTCTCGTGAGTACCGAGCATCGCTCAAGAGTGAACGTGGAGGTGAAATACGCCCGTCTTCACGTAGGCGCTCAAGGTATCTGCCAAACTCGGCGATGCCTTCTTCTGTCAGACAACTGATTCGATCCATTGTTAAATCAGAATCTTGGTCCTAGGTTTCAATCAAGGGGAGGTATAGAACCTGGTAATCATCGGGAACATCCCTATATTCGAAATCGAACCCGACCTGAGCCTCAAACACGTATTCAGCATCCATCAGCACATCCAATGCCTTCTCCTTGTCCGGGCATGTGGTGTCGTTGTAGGTCATGATCCTCTGTTCGATTTGAGCCGCCTCGATCTTCTCGACAGGCCATTCCATCACCTTCCCGATCGCAACCGCGAAATTGAGACGATCATCGGCGTCCCGAATAGTCAGATGGATCGCGCCCAACATGCAGACACCGTTCGTGCAATTTAGAGATTTGAAACTCATGTCACTTTCCGGGTGACATTCGCACACCTCGCTGTACATGTTTCCCCGAATCCAAGGCACCTTTTCCAATGCTTCGCTAGGCCTCATTTGATGCTCTCACCTTTCGATACCTGATGTTTTCGTTCTGATTCGCTAGTTCAGCCGCGATATGCCTCGGTGCTGAACTGCCTTACCGCTCGAACTAGCGAAGTGCCCTTGCGGTACGACTTACGAGATGCTTCCCCTGATTACTCATAAGCACTGCTTAACCGCGCGCGCGTCCAAAGTCTACCGGATTCAAGTGGAAATGCTCAACAACCTCTACAATCCCGATTCAATCATATGTCCGAATTAATGATCGCTAGACGTATTTCGCCCGCGAATCGCAGACTGGACATACCTTAAAATCCCATCATGCCATCGCCAACATCCACCATCCCCTCCGCTCCTCCCGCCTCCAACGAAGGCACGCGCCGTTCGATGATGTCCAACCGCCGCACGGACACCAAACCTGAGATCGCCTTCCGAAGCATGTTGCACCGCTCAGGTCTCCGCTTCCGAAAAGACCGCTACATCAAATTCGAGCGTCGCGGCGTCAAAGTCGATGTCGTCTTCCCCACCGAGAAAGTCGCAGTCTTCATCGACGGATGCTTTTGGCACCGTTGCCCAGAACACGTCACCATGCCGACTCGCAACTATGAATACTGGTCGACCAAGTTCCAACGCAACATGGATCGCGACAGGTCAAATGACCAGAATCTTCAGAACCTCGGCTGGCAAGTTATCAGGATCTGGGAACACGAAGTCAAAAATCCAGAACTCGCCGAGAACGCTGTCATGCACGTTAGATCCGCGCTACAACGCTGAAACGTCTAAACAACCGATCCAAGTCCAAAATGTAGAATTTGCATTCGCTCAACCACCTAGTCGACAATCCTCCACCAATGCCATCGAAACTCAGCGAAGAACAGATACTCGCAATTCTCGAATCCGCGTACTCCGGTGCCGTCTATGACGCCATGCGGGAACTAGGACTAGACGACGCAATTCTCCCCAACGACATCCAACCAGTGGACCCGACGATCCCGTTGGTAGGGAAAGTCTGGACCTGCTCAGGTGGAATAGTCGAGGGCATCTCGCAGGACGACTCCCTCCTCTCCTGGACCGGCATGTTGAGCGCCGCACCATCGGGATCGGTCGTCGTCTGTCAACCCAACGACTCCACCATCGCGCACATGGGCGAGCTATCCGCCGAGACGCTCAAGTTCAGAGGCGTCAAAGGCTACATCGTTGACGGCGGCAACCGCGACACCGACTTCATCCTCAAACTCGGATTCCCCGTCTTTTGCCGCTATCTGACACCCTCCGACATCGTTGAGCGCTGGATGGTCCAAACCATGGGCGAACCAATAACCATCGGCGATGTCGAGATCAGCACCGGCGATTACATCGTCGCCGACCGCGACGGCGCAGTAGTAATCCCCGCATCCGCGGCATCCGACGTCGCCAACCGCGTCGACGAAGTGATGAACACCGAGAACGAACTCCGCGACATGATCCTCAGCGGCATGGACCCGCAAGAAGCATATCTAAAATACAGACGCTTTTAGAGATGACATCATCGAACCCTGAGCAACCACTGTTCACCGAAAACCTGCGCGCGCCCGGATGGATGTTCGCATTCCTCGGCCTAATGCTTGGCGGCGTATCCGGCGGACTCACCGCGGTCGGCATCCGAAGCTTCACTGACGATCCGATAATCTCCGGCGGTGAATCCCTCATCTTCTACGTCTCATTCACCATCGCCATCATCGGCATCGTCTACGTGATGCTCAACTCCACATTGATGGAAACCAAGATGGCAGCGGAAGGAATCACCGTCAAACTCGGTGTCCTAGGCACCCAACGCACATTCGATTGGAAAAACATCACCGCTATCCGCACCACCAACCACAGCATCGCCCGTCACGGAGGTCGCGGCAACCCATTTGCACCATCCGCCCGCCGCTCATGGACGATGTACGGAGTGAGAACCGGCGTTGAAATCGAGCTCTCCGAAAGTCACGAAAACCAGATCATTTTCGTGTCGAGTCTGGACGGCGACGAATTGGTAGCCGTCGCCGAGCGATACATCGCGTAACCCTGTCATACCCGCGCAGGCGGGTATCCACAGGAGCATAGCACTAGGTTTCCCCCGCTCGCGGGGAGTGTCCGCAGGACAAGGGGGGTGTCTGACGGCGTTCCTCCACCCCACTGCTATCATCACATCATCAAACTGAACTCCTGTCATCTGTGGAGGATTTCCGATGACCACATCAACCCTCGCAGCAATCATCTACAAGCAGGGCGAGCCCGTCGTCGTCGAAGAACTGCAACTCGATGACCCCGGGCCGGGAGAGGTGATGGTCAAGATCGGCGGTACCGGCGTCTGCCACAGCGACCACAATGTCTACTCAGGCTACCGTCACACAGATGACCTCCCGACGATCTTAGGACACGAAGGTGCAGGCACGGTTGAGAAAGTCGGTTCGGGAGTGCATGGATTGGAACCCGGCGACAAGGTGGTTTTCGCCATCCGTCCTATGTGCGGAAAGTGCAAGTACTGCTCAACCGCACGTTGGAACCTATGCGATCCGATCTCATCGCATCAACCCTCTGCCCAATTCCACAAAAACGGCAAGAGTTACTACGCTGGTTTGGCGACCTATTCGGAATACACTGTGGCGTGGGAAAACAACGTCGTCAAAGTAGACCCTGACGTGCGTCTCGACCGCGCCGCGCTCGTAGGGTGTGCCGTCATCACTGGCGTCGGCGCAGTCGTCAACAAAGCAAAGGTCGAGACCGGTTCAACAGTCGCCGTTTGGGGTTGCGGCGGCGTAGGACTAAACGTGATCCAAGGCGCTAATCTCTCCGGCGCTTCGAGAATCATCGCCGTAGACACCAACCCTTCTAAGTTCCAATACGCCACCAAGATGGGCGCCACCGACACCATCGACGCATCCAAAACCGATGCCGTCGAAGCGATCCGCGATCTCACCGATGGCGGCGTCGATTACGCCTTCGAGGTCATCGGCCAGCCTGCCACCCTTCGACAGGCATTGGAAGCAACTTGCGATGGCGGGACGGCGGTATTGGTTGGTGCCGCTCCAGATGACGGCGAAGTTATGATCCCGATGCGCCACCTGTTCCTCGACCGCGCGCTAATCGGGTGCAGTGCCGGCACCGGAAGCCCGCGCTACGACTTCCAATGGCTAATAGCGATGTACCGACAAGGACG
>DAOUJE010000037.1:0-6398 GCA_034423055.1 Dehalococcoidia bacterium
GGGAGATTCCTCGGCTGCGCTCGAAATGACAGGGTAGGGATCGGAATGGCAGCGCGAGGGGATCGGAATGATGTGAGGGTGCGGGTTTACGGGGTGGGCATCCCCCTGTGTTCTAGTGTCGGTCTTTTGGGATCCGCGTCCCCCTTCGCGGAGCGAAAGGGGAGATTCCTCGGCTGCGCTCGGAATGACAGGGTAGGGATCGGAATGACAGCGCGAGGGGATCGGGATGACGGGGGCAGGGGGGCGGGATGGTGTGAGGGTGGGGGGGATGATGAGCTTTTGGACGTAGTGGCGTGGGCTGGGGTGGTCTAGGAGGTTGCGGGGGTGATCTGGGTGTCTTTGCGGGCGACGATGGTTAGGAATAGTGGTGCGATGCGGGTGTCGTCTAGGCCGGGCCATTGGGTGATGGCTTCGTCGGTGGCGTAGGGTTCGATGAAGTCTTCGATGATGAATCCGGACTGGATGACCCATTGCATCCAAGTTTGGAGGGTGTAGCTGTTGCTGGTGGTTCGGAAGGGGTATTTGTAGCGGTCATTCATCCATGTAAGGGTGAACGGTGTTTCGTTGAAGTAGTCGCCAATTTCCAGTCCGATTTTGTTGCCGTCAGCATCTCGGGTCCATTCTCGGTACATTGTGTCGGTTATTGGGTGGGTGTTGGTGAATACCAGACGGCCACGGTCTCGAAGGATGCGGTAAGCACCTCGGATGACGCGTGCCGGATCGGGCATGTCGACTAGTGACACGCAGGCGGTTACTAGGTCGAATGAGGTTTCGGGGAGGTTGTCGACTACCGCTGCGGCATCGTCTTGGATGTATTCGATACCTAGTCTTTCTTTCTCTTCGATTCGACGGGCGTGGGCGAGTTGGTTGGGCGATATGTCGACACCTATTACTTTGGATGCTCCTTTTTGTGCCATTTGTCGGCTGAAGTAGCCGATGCCGCATCCGAGGTCAAGGACTTCCAAGGCATTTACGTTGCCGCAGGCATCGACCATCGCAGGGCCAAAAAAGTTCAACCGGTAGTAATCTAGACCGCGTTCTTGGGCATCGGCGTATGCATCTGACGCGATGTCCCATTCGCGTCGAACGGAGTTCACATCAAAGCGTGCCGCTGGCTCTCTCGTCTGCTTCTTTTTGGTCATGAAGATGTCTTATATTTCGTTCCGTAAATTAGTTGATATATAGTCTCATTTTGGGTAGTCATACGTAGTATCATTATCGCTTGGACACTAGTTATCACACACACTGTTTACCTTTGTGTGCGGGAGAATTGAGCAATGAATAACATCGGACGAACGATGCGTTTCGGTTTAACCATGCGGATTTGGCTTCTGGCAGCCGTTTCCGCTGCAATCTTAACGTCGGCTATCGCGTGTACTCAAGATCCGGATCCGACGTCTACTCCGCTACCTGAGCCAACAGCGACTACCGCTCCGCAACAAGCGACTGCGACCACAGCACCGGCAGCTACCACCGCGCCGGAGCAGCCGACGGCGACCGCGGTTCCGCCGACGGCAACGCCCGAGCCGGAAGTGGAGGTGATTGACGCCGAACCTCTGAGTATAATCGCTACGAGCAACATCGTTGGCGATTGGGTTTCGGTTGTTGGCGGCGACAGAGTCAATGTGCTGGATCTGGTGCCTCGCGGTGCAGATCCGCACGCCTATCAACCCGGCGCGCGCGACATCGCTCGCGTGGCTGATTCTGATCTCGTATTCTCTGTTGGGTTGCAGCTAGAGGGGCTGTGGCTGGAGGAATTGATCGAAAATGCCGCAGCGGACCACGATTCCGTGTTTGAGATTGCGGAACACGTGAACCCGATTCCGTTCGACTTCGAAGCTGGCGGTCATGGCCATGGTGAGGAGGTGCATGATGAAGATGAAGACGCCCATGATGAGGATGAGCATGCGCACGCAGAAGACGATGACGAGCACGACGAAGATGAGCATATGGAGCATGAGGAAGGCGAAGGCGCAGAGCTTACGGGACGGCTCTTGGTAGGTGATGCGGATTCCGGGCATCTGATCGTTGTGGACCTCATGACGGAAGAGATTTCGGAGCTTGACATTCACCTTCCCGGCCCGGTTTCTGCGATCTATGCAAGCCCCAACCATCGTTTCGGGTACGCGATTTACCGTGGCGATGAGGGAGACCATGCGGTTCACACTATTGACGGCGGCGTGTTTCTCGTGCCACACGGGGACCACGAAGATTTGGTTGTGGTACCTGTGAGCGAGGTTGGACTGACCGTCAACGACGAACGTCCGATCCACTTCACGAACGGTGGCGAATGGTCAGCGATCTTCCATGACGGCTCCGGCCGCGCGGCGCTTTTGAATGAGCACGAGATCGAGGAGGAGGGGCACGCGTACGAGATACCGTATCTGAACGCTGGTCCGCAACATGGGGCGGCGGTACCGCTTGAGAACGATCTTTTCGCGGTGACTGTGGCGAATCCGGATCCTCAAGACGTCTTGCCGATCGGTGTTGAAATCAGGAATCTCGATGATGAAGTCGTCTGGGACGGGAGTCGGGAAGCATGTCCGGGGATGCACGGCGAAGCGCACAACCAACACGGTTCTGCGTACGGCTGCAACGACGGCGTTCTATTTATCGAACCACATGGCGATCACTTCGACTATTGGTTAATCGAGAACGGCGAGGGCATGCCCGAAGGGGGCCGCGTCGGCTCCGTATGGGGGCACCATGATGCAGAGCACTTCTTTGGATACGCAGTCGTTGTAGGTCCGCAAGGATTTCAAAACGCAGGAGTCTGGATGATCGATCCGGAAGGACAGGAGATGATCCAGGTTCTCCCGCCTTCTGACGACAAAAACGTCGTGACCGGTGCATTTGGCCACGACGGTTCGGTGGTCTACGTGCTCACCTACGACGGCATGTTGAACGCGATCGATGCCGCAGATGGCGACGTGATCGGCGAAGCGCAGCTGACGGACCCCGTCGACGCCGCGGGCGGCGACGCCGTCCCAAGCCTCATCATCGTAGGCGAGACGCTGTTCATGACTGAGAGCGCGCACGGTCATGGTCATGTCATCGCGTTTGATCTGGAACACATGAAGGTCGCGGAAGAGTGGGAGCTCGAAGTGTCTCCAACCTCTCTCGCGTTCGTGGGAATCGTGTCGGGCGACGACCATCCGGAAGCCGGTCACGATGACCATGCCGATGAGCACATGGAAGACGAGGACGAGCACGCTCACGAGGACGAGGACGAACATGCGCACGAGGATGAGGACGAGCACATGGAAGAGGGCGATGCCCACGGTCACGAAGATGAACACGGCCACATGCACGGCTCGTTCGACCCGCACTTCTGGTTCGACCCGCAACGCGTGATCATCGCGGTCGAAGAGATCGCAGAGCAGCTCAGTGCACTTGAGCCAGCATCGGAAGACTACTTCAACGCCAACCGCGACGACTACATCGCCAAGCTCGAGGAGCTGGATCACTGGATCGAGGACACCGTCGCAACCGTCGATGACCACGACCGGATCATGGTGACATCGCATGACGCGTTCGGTTACTTCGCTGCTCGGTACGGCTTTACAGTCGCCGGCGTGATAATCCCCGGTGGAGGCACCGAGTTGGAGCCTTCGCCTCAGGAATTGGCAGAGCTCGTCCATCAAGTGGAGGATTCGGGTGCAACCGTCGTCTTCTCGGAGGTGCAGATCAGTGATCGACTTGCGAACACATTGGCGCAAGAAGCGGGGATCAGGCTCGTCGGCGGATTGCATGTTGGCACCCTCGGGGGTGACGGTAGCGGCGCCGAGAACTACCTCGACTTGATGCGGAGCAATGTAGGTATCATCGTCGAGGCATTGTCAGAATAGGCCATGCTCGATGAGCCAAGCCCACATCCACAATCCGGAGCTTGAAACGCAAACGGTACCGCTTCCGGCGGTTGACGCGCATTGCATGTGCGTCACTTACGGACAGGACACCGTCCTCAAGGACCTGACCTTTTCCGTGCCGTCGGGAGCGTTCGTGGGCATTGTGGGCCCGAATGGTGCTGGTAAATCGACGTTGCTCAAGGCGTTGGTGGGGATCGTCGAACCGTCAGAGGGGTCGGTGCAGATCTATGGGAACAACCCCTCTCGTTCACGGCGGCTAGTCGGTTACGTTCCTCAGTCGGACGATGTGAACTGGCAGTTTCCGGTGACGGTGTGGGATGTGGTGATGATGGGCAGGACGCCGAGCCTGGGTGTTTTCCGTTATGAATCGGCTGCGGACAAGCAAGCAGTAACGGATGCTTTGCACCGTGTGGGGCTGCTCCACCGGAAAGACGACATGATCCGTGCGTTGTCAGGCGGCCAGCGACAACGCGTGTTTGTTGCGCGGGCGTTGGCGCAAGATGCACGTGTTTTGTTGCTGGACGAGGCGTTCAGCGGCGTGGATGTGGGTTCGCAGTACGAGTTGGTGGCGGTGCTGAGGGGTTTGTGCGAGGAAGGTCAGACGATCTTGTTGACGACACACGACTTGGCGAATACGGCGAGACAACTGGACATAGTGCTGTGCCTCAACTGCCATCTGTGCGCATGTGGCCCGCCGGATGAGGTTTTCACACCCGAGGTGCTGGAAGAGCTTTACGGTCCGCACGTCGTGTCCGCGGAGAGCGGTTACGCCATCTGAGAAAGGCGGTCGGGTAAGGCGTCAATGGATCTGATTTCTTACATCGTCGAGCCGTTCCAGTATGGATTTTTGTTGCGGGCGCTCTTCGCTGCCGTGATCATCAGCGTCATCTGTCCGTTGGTGGGTGTTTTTGTAGTAACTCGGGGCTACGGGTTCATGGGCGATGCGATGGCGCACTCGATACTTCCGGGGATGGCCATCGCGCTGATCGCTGGACTGAGTCCGTGGGTTGGTATGCTGCCGTCGGCGCTGGTGTTCGCGTTTTTGGTCGGCTTCACAATCCGCAAGACGGGTATCCAAGCCGATGCGGCGATCGGGATCCTTTTTGCAACGATGTTCGCCGTCGGCATATTGTTTATGTCGCTTTGGGGCGCGCAGGTCACGGTGAGCCTAGAAGACATACTTTTGGGGCAGCTCTTAGCGGTCACTCAGAGCGACATCCTGGTGACGCTAGGCGTTGCGTTTCTGACGTTGCTGGTATTTGCCGGTTACTTCAAAGGGCTGATGTTCGTGAGTTTCGATCCAATCGGAGCGGAGGTCGCGGGTATACGTGTTGAGCGAGTCGACTATCTGCTATTGGCGTTGATTTCAGTGGTGGTTGTGGTGACGATTCAGGCAGTCGGGGTGATACTTGTGCTTGCGATGCTGATAGCACCAGCGGCGGCGGCGACTCTGGCAGCGCAAAGGGTCGTGCCCACAATCGGATTCGGGATACTATTCGCCCTGATCGCGTCGATCGTCGGACTCTACGCCTCTTACTACTGGAATACGCCGTCGGGAGCGTCCATCGCCCTTACGTCTGGCTTGATCTTCGCGATCGTGGCACTGGTTAGACGACGCATATCTTGATCTCAAACTTCCGTGCAGGGAGCGAGACCGTTGCAAAACCCTCCCCTTTGATGCCCAAGGGGAATTGAAGGGGGTTTAGACCCGGATCGGGCACTCCCTGCAAACTGCGCCGCGCTGCCCAGGCCCCTCTGGATTCCGGCTTTCGCCGGAATGACGTTAGTTTTGCAATGGTCTCGCAAGAACTGGAATCTTGGACACCGATGCGGTGGTCGATTGTCCCGCCCATAGCCCCTTCGATTCATCGGCTCAATCACTGACCGGGTTGCGTATGATACTCGGATACGGTGGAGCGGTACGGGGCGCACTTGGCGCGCCTTCCCCACTCCAGAACGCTGCTACACGAATTAATCTAGTGTTCTGGTGCTGAGCTGAATGGATCTGATCTCTTACATCACTGAACCGTTTCAGTACGGTTTCATGTTGCGTGCGCTCGGAGTGGCGATAATCGTCAGCGTCACTTGCCCTTTGGTGGGGGTTTTCGTCATCTCTCGTGGCTACGGGTTTATGGGCGATGCGATGGCGCATTCGATATTTCCCGGCATGGCGTTGGCACTGGTCGTTGGGCTTAGCCCTTGGTATGGCATGTTGCCAGCTGCGCTGGTCTTCGCGTTTCTGATCGGGTTCGTGATGCGTAAGACGGGGATTCAAGCGGATGCGGCGATCGGAATCCTGTTTGCGAGCCTTTTCGCGCTCGGGATCATTTTGATTTCGATTTTCGGATCACGAGTCTCCGTAAATCTCGAAGACATACTGCTGGGCCAGATTCTGGCGGTGACAACTGGCGACATCCTTATGACGTTGGGCGTTGCGTTGCTGACGTTGGTGCTTTTTGTCGGCCACTTCAAGGAACTCATGTTCGTGAGTTTCGATCCGATCGGAGCGGAGGTCGCGGGCGTAAATGT
>DAOUJE010000038.1:0-6677 GCA_034423055.1 Dehalococcoidia bacterium
CCGATGTGATACATCTGCGCCCGGACCGTGTTGCCGGCACGAACGGACGTCAGGAGGATGGTTTGCCCGCCATCGGTGTCGAGACGTACGCTCACGCCGGAATCGTAGAAGCGGAAACCTCCGTGGGAGGCACCCAGCTCTTCGTATTGTCCGTCGGTGATCGCGCGTACGGTGCCAGTTACACGCACCGGTTTGCCGTGCATATCGTCGGTCTTACCGCCGACATCGAGCGTGACGGTGCTGCCCACTCCTGCTTCAACGCAGGCTTCGACGGATTCAGGGTCGTAAAGGGTCTGGAGGAAGCCGGAGATGCCGCGTTCGACGACTTGGGCGAGGATGTGCGTCGAGTCGGCCGATGACCCGCCGCCGATGTTGTCGCCTACGTCCATGAGGACGATCGGACCTTCTCTGGCGGCTTCAGTGTCATCGAGCATCGCGAGCGCGGTGCCGTCGGTCGCGACTTCGTCGGCTTCGTTTAAGTCTCGCGGTCCAACGTATTCGGCGAGAGCCATGTCGAGGGCGTCAGATATCGAAGCGACCTCGACGTTCAATTCCGCACGCCGCTCCCAGGCTTTGCCAGCCATGTCTTCGGCGACGGATTTCGCCAGGTCGAGATCGCCATCCGCGATGGCTACCCACGACATGCCCATCTTCTCGACGTCGGAGTAGGGATATCCCTCAGCTACGCTGGTGTCGAGGATGCCGGGTGTTTCGTTGGCGGCTACGCAGTCTTCGACGAAGGACAACATGGGATCTTCACCAGTGAATTGCTTGACGATGTTGACGTACATCGGGGGCATCTCGATCCATTGGACAGGATCGATTTCGCCTTTGGCCGCTCGGTAGATGAGATCAGCAGTTTTGCGGCCACGGACCTTGGGGTCGAGGTGAGGATTGGTGCGCCAGACGATGCAGACGTCGGTGTGTTCGACAACCGGTTTCGAGACGTTTCCGTGCATGTCGAGGGTGATGCCGACGCGCATGTCGGGGCCGACGATCTCACGCACGGCGCGGCTGAACTCGCCGTCCATGTCTGGAAATTCCTCGCTGACCGCGGCACCGTGGTTGGATATCAATACGGCGTCCCACGGACCTTGATCGCGGAGCATGCCGAACATCTCTTCGGTAAGGCGGTCGTAAGCGTCTTTGGTGATCGTTCCGATAGGTCCGGTCACGGCGTACATCAGCGGCACCAATTCGAAGCCGAGTTCCTCAGCGGCCTGCATGTATCCGGAGATCGTGTACTGAGCCTCGCGGAACTTGTCGAAGATTTCTTCGCCTCTCAATATGCCGGTGGCTTCGAATGCTGCGTAGTCGGCGGGAACGCTGGAGAAGGTGTTGGTTTCGTGTGAAATGCCTAAGACTGGAATACGCATCGCATGCTCCTCGATGTGGACGATGGTGGCTTTGTGGCAAAGGTTAACCTATCACCGTCACACAATTCCGGTGCTAGACTTTGAAACGCATTAACGCAATCTGAGCCGACCATAGGCGCAAACGGAGAAACCGATGAGGATTACTGATATCAAGAACTACCCGGTCTGGGTCGGGCAACGCAACCAGATGCTCGTCAAGGTCGAGACTGACGAGGGCATATACGGATGGGGCGAGTCCGGTTTTTCCGGTCGCGAGCTCTCCGTGAGCGGTATGGTAGATCACTTCCGAGAGTGGCTCATCGGGCAAGACCCCATGCGACGCGGCCGGATATGGCAGGAGATGTACCGAGGACAGTACTTCGAAGGCGGTCGCAGCATCACCGGAGCCATGTCTGCCATCGACATCGCGTTGCACGACATCGCTGGCAAGAAACTCGGCGTTCCCGTGTATCAACTGTTAGGTGGCATGCAGCGGGAATGGGTACCGACATTTGCGAGCGGTGGTGGATCGACCGCAGACGAAGTCGCCGCAATGGGCAAGGCAATCTGGGACCAAGGCTTCAAAGCCATGCGCCTCAACCTGCAAACCATCGGCGAGATCAACGATCCCAATCTATTCGAACCGCGGGAATCTATCGCACCGACTGCTGAAGCGTTGATCAAGGCTCGAGAAGTCTTGGGCCTCGAACCAGTGATCGGCATCGACTATCACCATCGTCTGTCTGTAGCCGAAGCAGCCTCGTTCTGCCAGATGATGCCGATGCACACGCTCGATTTCATCGAAGAACCGATCCGCGATGAAACTCCGGAAGCGTACGAAGAGCTACGCAAACTCACGGTTATTCCGTTCGCCATCGGCGAGGAGTTCGCGTCGAAATGGCAGTTCCTCCCCTACATCGAGAAGGGTTTGACTAACTACGCGCGGCTCGACATCTGCAACGTCGGCGGCTTCACCGAGGCGATGAAGGTCGCGGGATGGGCCGAAGCGCACTACATCGACCTGATGCCGCACAACCCGTTGGGCCCGATCTGCGTGGCCGCTACATCGCACTTCGCAACGGCGATACCCAACTTCTCGTGGCTGGAGATCCGCCACTCGGTAGGTGAACCGGACAACAATTTCTACCAAAGCGAGGTCTTCCCGGTGCAGCCTACCGTTGAGCCGGGTCGCGTCGTATTGAGCGACCTACCAGGCCTCGGCATTGAAGTCGACGAGGCGAGCTTGACCGAACCGTTCCAGTTCTGGGAGGCACCGCACCTGCACCGTCGGGACGGATCGCACACGAATTGGTGAGTTGGTGCTATTCCCACCGCGATAACAGAATGTACGTGCTAGAATTCCTGTCTAGCAACCGATATTCTGCGATTTAGAGTTAGCGACCAATGACCACCTCATCAAAAACCAGATATGGAGTCTTCAGAGACAGCCTCAGAGCACCGATACACCGATGGTTTACTTATCCGGCTGGGTATTCATACAAACTGGTGGAAGCCAAACTCGACGAGCATCAGATTGATAGCGGACATCTGGTGGCAGATCCTTTCCTTGGCACAGGTACTACTTCATTGGTCGCGAAAATGAGATCTGTCGATTCTGTAGGCATAGAAGCACATCCCTATGTGCATGAGGTGGCCCGCACTAAACTTACTTGGCGTGACGACGCTAACGAGTTGTCTGCTCTGGCGACTGATGTTCTCGCGGAGGCACATGTCCTCCATCAAGCACTGACCGACCTTCCTGATTACCCTGAATTGGTTCACAAGTGTTTTACTGCCGAGACGCTTCGGGGATTAAGCGCGATTAAGGAATCGATAGCTGCCAACTGCTCGAACCAACGTAGCCGCGAGTTCTTTGAACTGGTATTGGCGGCTACGCTGAGACTCGTGACGACCGCCGGAGCAGGCTGGCCATACATTGCACCCTCGAAACATGCGCGTCGCAAAACTACGCACGATCCGTTCGAGAAATTCGCAGAGACCGCGCATTTGATGATCAGCGACCTGGTCTACGTCGAATCTCTGAACATATCGCCATCCACGCATCAAATCTACTGCGATGACGCCAAGAACATTGACGCCTACACCGACCCTGGCAGCGTCGACATAATGATCACGTCTCCCCCGTACCTGAACAATTACGACTACGCAGACCGCACCAGACTGGAAACCTACTTCCTCGGTAAGTACAGCTCTTGGGCTGATATATCGCTTAAAGTCCGTAGCAAGTTGATGATTTCGGCAACAACCCAGATCACCTTGCGCGACATGCAGCACCTCATACACTTGCCCAAACTGCGTGGCATCTCACCCAAAGTCGTTGACTACCTCAGACCTAGAATCGATGAACTGTTCGCATTCCGCAACGCTAAACCAGGACGAAAAACATACGACATTCTAGTGGCGGGATACTTTGAAGACATGGCAGAAATCCTGAACGCGTGCTACCGAGTGCTCAAACCGCAAGGCACCTTCACACTCGTCATCGGTGATTCCGCACCATACGGAGTCCATGTGGAGACCGAAAAAGTGTTGGGCGACATAGCGATCGCCCTCGGTTTCTCCGACTATGAGGTAGAAGTGATCCGATCCAGAGGCGAAAAGTGGGCAGGGAACTCCCAACGCCATAACGTCAAGCTCAAAGAAAGCATCTTGACAATCACGAAGTAGTTGGGATTAGAACATGCCACCAAACCCAGCGTCAGCGCTTGGCGAAGCTGCCGGTAAGTTATTCGAGGCCAGTGTCATGCAATGTCTAACTCCGGTAGTGTCGGATTTTAAGCACACGGTCAGCGCTTCGAGACTAAAGAACGGGAGCGAAAATACCTACCAGATCGATGCTGTTGTGTTTGACAGCGAAGATCGACCGATCATCATAGTTGACCCCAAATACATTCGGTACACAAAACACAATCGCGACAAAGCCAGCTGGCTGTGCACCGCTCACTACAATCTGCGTAAAACTTATCCGACCCTGCGGAAATCAATCGCAGTGCTAGGTGGCCGATGGTCGAAACCCTCGCGCTCCCTCCTTGACAGTTTCGGTGTTGAGATATTGGATGTGTCTTTCGATCACTTCTGCGAAGTGTTCAGCGATCACGATGTCGAATTCGACTGGGATGAAAAGGACCGCGAAACTCCAATTACGTCGCTCTATGAATTCCAAAAACTGAAATCTGATCAGATTAACCAGATTGCTCAGGATCTCGTCGCGCCAGTCGCTGCGAGTCTCGCCGATTCTGTGACGCAAGTGTTGAGTACAAGCCTCGATGAAGTCCCTCATCACGTTGAGAGTGTTGAGATTCTGGTCAAAACGGACCAAAACGAAATGTTGCTCCGCCAACATGACAACATCCGCGATGCCATCGTCAATTTGTCAAGCTTGTTGCCGACTCAAACTGACATTTCAGACATGATTTAGAGGACTCCCGGAAATTACGGAAGTACAACCCCATGCTAAACATCGGATTCATCGGTGCCGGCAAGATTGCCGACCTCCACGCCCCCGGCTACCTCGCCAACCCCGACGCCCGCATATACGCGGTAGCCGACAACGGACCCGGCGTCGCTGAATCCCGCGTCGCAGAATGGGGAGCGGAGAAGGCCTACACGGACTACCGGGCGATGCTGGACGACCCCGCAGTCGATGCCGTAGAAGTCTTGACACCGCATTCGTTACACGCACAGATGGTGATCGATGCTCTCAATGCGGGCAAACACGTGAGTCTCCAGAAGCCGATGGCGGTCACATTGGCGGAGTGCAACGCCATCGTCGAAGCCGCCAAAAAGACCGACAAATTCATGCGCGTCTTCGAAAACTTCGCCTACTACGAACCCATGGCTCGGGCCAAACAGATGCTCGACGATGGCATCATCGGCGATCCGATATCGATGCGCATGAAGACCATCATCGGTCATCGCAAATACGGCTGGGACGTACCCGAGTCGAGTCTGGCATGGCGCTTCGATCAAGCGATCAACGGAGGCGGCAAGGCTATCCTAGACTACGGCTACCACATCTTCGCAATGGGTCGATGGTTCCTCGGCGAACCCGAACAGGTCTTTGCGTGGATCCGCACCACATACACTCCGGAAGGTTGGGAAAACGACTCCCCGCTCCTCGTGTCCTGGTCCTATGAAGGCGGCAAGACGCACGGCTCATGGGAGCAGCAAGCAACCACCGAGATGATCGTCCGATCTGACTACTATTCCGGCGACGAGTGGTTCGAACTCAGCGGCACACGGGGCGTCATCTGGGTCAACCGATGCACCGCCAAGCTGCTTTACGACACTCCGCCGTTGACCGCGTACGTAGATGGCGAGATGCAGCGTTTCGGGGAGCACGAGTTCAACGCAGATTGGGGCAATTCGTTCGTCCGATGCGTCAACGAATTCGTGACCTGCATCCTGAATGGCGACCAGCCGGACATGAGCGCCGAGGATTCTCGTGAAACCTACAAGTTCGCGCGCGCCAGCCAGCTTGCAGCGCGAGAGAACCGACCGGTCACGCTCGCCGAAGTTCGGGATTGATGTCGGACACCGCCTGCGTGCACGCTTCGCGGAAGAGACCTTTGCAAAACTGCCACAATCCGTCCCTTTCGCGCAGCGAAGGGGACGCGAACCAGCGTAGCGAAGTTCGCAGGGGATGCCCGATCGGGTTCTAAAACCCCCTTGGGCGTCAAGGCGGATGGTTTTGCAAAGCTCCCGGAGGGGAGGGAAGCCGCTGGTTAGGAGGGACCCAACGGCTTCAAGAGGTGAGGTTGGTAGTCGTTTGATCTGACGACGATTGCATCGGTTATGCGTAATCGTCCGTGTCGTATTGACTGGTATCTTTGTCGCCGTCTCGACCCGATCCCCAACGTTTACTAGTTACGCAAGTTCTGAACGCGCGGATTTCCATCAAGTCATTCTTCAGGAGAGGGGTTGGGGGAGGCGAATCCCCTCTCACTCGATGGGAGAGGGCGAGGGTGACGGAGCCTGCCCCGTACACGATAAAGGGGACAAAGGGGCCGTCCATCCCTCCCCTTTTTGCGTCAGCAAAAGGGGGACGCGGCAAGCGCAGCGAGACGCAGGGGGTTCATACACCCAACACACCCATCCTTCGCATCATTCCCAATCCTTCACATCCTAGTTCACATTTGACTATCTCGCAACATCTGTAGTAATATAACAACCAAGGGCGTCAAACGGGCGCCTCGAACACGAAGAATCGCCGCGTCGAGACGGGTTGCGCGCAAACCTTTTAAGACGTAGCAAGCACAATTGAATGAAGTACGGCAGCGGGCGGGGTAGCAGGGGTCGCCA
>DAOUJE010000039.1:0-33055 GCA_034423055.1 Dehalococcoidia bacterium
GCGTGCGTTCATCTCCGGATCGCGATTAGCGTTTGGGAAGGGGGCTTCGACAAGGTCCATCAACTCGACGGTTGCGACGTTGGTGGGGTTGGTTACGGGCGGACGGTCGACGGGTTCGCCACGCAGGGCACGGAGAGTTCGCTCTTTGGAGGTGAGGGTTCCAGCGTATTTTGTGGATGGCATTTGGTGGCCCTCCTTATCATCTGGATTCCGGCTTTCGCCGGAATGACGTGTTGGGTTTACCGGAATGACGTTTTCGGTTTAGTTGCTTGCGAAGCCTAGTGTTTGCGTGGTCATTTGGCCGGCGAGGTCGGCTTGTTCGAGCATCGTGTCGACGGCGCTTACGTTGCGGGCGTAGGGGAGTAGCAGACGGGCGAAGCGATCGAGTCGTTCTCCGTGTTGGAATCGGAAGCGATCACGGTCTTTGCCGACGCGTTCGCAGTCGCCGTATCGCATGTATCCGCCGACGACGGCCATGATGCGCATCTGCGGACGTGCGAAGTCGCCCTCGGCGGTGACGTGGTAGGTCCAACCGAGTTCGTCGGAGTGTTCAGGCGTGACGGTGAAGGTGAGGCGCGATTTGGTGTCGGCGACGGTGATAGGCCCGGTCGGTATGGGGTTGGTTTTCTCGACGGCTTCGGTGAAGGCGAATCGGAGAGGTCGGTCGTAGAACTCTTGGGAGATTAGTTCGGCTTGATTGGTGGCATCTGGTGACGGATCGATGTCGGCGAGGGCGCAGAGGCGACCTCGGATGGTTTCGATACGTTTAGCGGTGCCTTCGATCTGCGAGAAGGTGTGAATGGTAAGGGTACGATCACGGAGGTACAGCCCGACGGTGATGTCGTGGAAGTGGGGGTCGACGGCGACGAGTTCGATGCAGCGTCCGAGGTTTCGGAGCGGAGCGGCGATGACGTTTTCGCGGGTTATGCCTTTTGAGTAAGTAACGACTGGCTCTCCTGTTTGTTTTGTTACTGGTTACTTTACCGCTTCGGCGAGCGCGCTGATGTGTTCAGGTGTAGTTCCGCAGCAGCCGCCTAGGATCTGTACTGGCACTTCGGCGAGTTGCTTGTAGCGTTCCGCCATGTAGTCCGGTGATTCGGGGTAGATGATCTCGCCGCCTTTGTAGGCCGGGATGCCGGCGTTGGACTGGATGACGATAGGGCAGTCGACGACGGCGCGCATCTGCTCGGCGACCTCGATCATCTTGTCGATGCCGTTGCCGCAATTGGAGCCGACAACATCGGCACCGGCTTCACGCAGTCCAGTGGCGGCATCTTCTGGTGATGTGCCCCACATGGTGAAGAAGCCGCGCGGGCCTTTGTCGAAGACCATCGTGGCCATGACGACTAGGTCGGTGTTGTCGCGGGTTGCTTTGATCGCGATCTGTGCTTCGTCGAGGACCATCTGAGTCTCGATCATGACGGCGTCGGCGCCGCCTTCCTCGAGTGCGACGATCTGTTCGGAGAAAGCGTCGTACATCTCGGATTCGGAGACTGCGCCCAACGGCTCGATGAACTCTCCGGTGGGACCGACGGAACCAGCTACGTACTGACCGGGCCCGGCTTGGGATTTGGCGTGTTCAGCGGCGAGGGCGTTTAGCTCTTGCACGCGGTCCTGTGCGTCGTAGTGTTGTAGGCGGAACTTGGTGCCGCCAAAGGTATTGGTAAGGACAAAGTCTGATCCGGCGTCGAAGTAGACCCGCGCCATGCCTCGGACGGTGTCGGGCGCATCGGCGTTCATCAGTTCGGGACAGCCGCCGGATTCGAGGCCGTGTTGCTGGAGATAAGTTCCCGTCGCGCCGTCGAATATGAGTATCTCGTTGTCGAGCCGTTGGAGGATTTCGTGGGTGGATTTGACCTGTGTCGCCATGGGTCTATTCTATCCAGTGGTCGATAGCGCCCGGATCCTCGACGCGATCGCCAGCGTCGTGGAGGTCGCGGATACAGGCTACAAAGTCGTCTGGCATGCCGTCATTTATGCGTTCTGCCATCTGTTTAGCGGCGGTGTCGGCATCGAGTTCAGATTCGGTCGCGCCGCCCCATTGCCAAGCGTCGAGATAGTCGTCTGAGCCGTATGATCCGTCCATCATCGCGACGGCGTCGGCGGCTTCTTGGAAACGATGATCGAGAGGCAGCGAAACGGTGTTGTCTGCATCCTCGGATTTGACTTGGACGGGTATCTCTTTCCAGTAGAGAATGCTGGTTCTTGAGGGCATGGTTTTGAGTGAAATTGTGGTTGCTCGGCTGCTCGAATTTTACTCTGTGGCGAGTCTAGGAAGACGAGATACGAATCCATTTGGGTATCGGATGTTTGACATGGCAGTTGATTTCGTTTAGATTTATTTGCGCTAGATGTGCTGGTTCGCCAGCCCTACTGCTTCGTACGTCGCGTTTTCGCGGTGTTGTATAGCATGAAGCGAGAAAACATACATGGAGGTCATGTATAGAAGATGAGAAATATCAAAAAGTACCTGCTCGCCAGTGCGGTCGCTGTGGCCGTTCTCGGGGCTTGGGCTTGCGGCGGCGAAACCGTGATTCAGACGGTCGTTGTTGAGAAGGAAGTCCAGGTTCAAGGTGAGACGGTCGTCCAGACGGTGGTCATCGAGAAAGAGGTTGAGGTCCCGGTGACCGAGATCCAGACGGTGGTCATCGAACGCGAAGTCGAAGTTGCCGGCGAGACCGTGATCCAGACCGTCGTGGTCGAAAAAGAGGTCCAGGTAGCGGGTGAAACCGTGATCCAGACCGTTGTTGTCGAACGCGAAGTCGAAGTTGCGGGTGAAACCGTCGTCCAGACCGTCGTGGTCGAAAAAGAGGTCGAGGTTCAGGTTGAGGTTGAGAAGATCGTCGAGAAAGAGGTCGTTAAAGAAGTCGAGAAGATCGTTGAGGTCGAGAGGCCCGATCCGACAGCGACTCCGAGCCTGATTGGCACGATCGGCGCTCCGGACCCCGAAACCGAAGCTGGTGCCGTTGTTATTGGTTCAGCAGACATCGGACAGCAGGTTGGCAGGAACGCCAACCAGGCATCCGACGCTCTTAAGAACTGGGGCGTTGCGGAGACTCTGTTCCGCCGAGGTCCCGATGATTCGGAAGTTCCCTGGGTAGCTACCAGCTGGTCGGTCAGCGATGACTTGACCGTGGGTAGCGTTACGATCCAAGAAGGCATCGAGTTCCGCACGAAGGACAAGAGCTACGGCATGTTGAGTGCGGAAGACGTTGCTTGGAGCATGAACGACGCCAACAACGCTACGAACCCGACCTCGATTCACGGTCAGGCTGGCGACTTTAACGGTCTTTGGGGCGAGTGGCGCGTCATTGACGAGAATACCGTTGAGTGGAACTTCTCATCGTTTGACGGTACGTGGAAGGATGATTACGTAAACCAGTCTGGTCAAGCGTTCCCAGTCCTGTCCAAGGCCGCGTTTGATGAAGAAGGCGAAGAGTTTGTTCGCGACACGATCGTAGCAAGCGGCCCATACCTAGTCGACACTTGGATTCCAGACGACCGCATCGTATTGACTGCGGATGACGACCACTGGTTGTTCTCGCCAAAAGCCTCGACCATCATCATGGTCCGCGCTGGCGACCCGACCAACCGTGCAACACTTTTGCGCACCGGTCAGATCGACACCGCTCAGCTCGAACCCAAGGATGCAGCCAACCTGATCATCGACTCCGCAAACTGGGGTCAGTCCGGTACGGGCGGCTCAGTACAGCTGGGTGTCTTCTTCTCCGGCAACCTTTGGGAAACTGTGTACGCGGGCGGTGATCTTAAAGGTCAGCCCTTGCCAGACCCCGGACAAGGTGGCCCATTCCAACACGACCACGCGTGGATCGGTAGTCCGGGGCGTCACGGTGACGACGATATGGAGCAGGCACGGCAGATTCGACAAGCCTTGGCAATCGCCATTGACCGAGACGCAGTGAATGATTCTCTGCTCGCGGGCCTTGGCAGTGTCGTGGATGTCGAGTACTTCTCGTCTTCACACCCGAACTTTGGGAACGTCTCCTGCACCCAGGAACCTGGCGGCGACTACGCTGCGGACGCTCCTGCTGGCACTGGCCCTTGCACCTACGAGTACGATCCGGTGAAAGCCGTCCAACTCATCAAGGCGCAAGATCCTGACTGGCGGAAGACGAACGTTCCGTCCGACATCCTCGGCGAACATCGTTTCGAGGTGTCTGTCTACGCTGGACCCGAGCTTGGTGGCGGTGCATCTGTAACTGGTGAAGTCTCAGACGCTGTTGCTGGTTACTGGGCCGACATTGGATTGTCAACCTTCTCGCTGAAGTTCACGTATGTGACTTTCCGCCCGACCGTCGTTGGTCGATCGAACGTTCACCCGTTCGTGACTTCATGCGACAAGGGACGAGAGTCGAACCCGTGGCACTTCCCCAAGGGACTTGTCCAGACATCGTTGACACGTGGTGGTTTCAGCTGTGCGTTTGAGTCACCGAAGATCTTGGAGCTTTACCAAGGCATGGCGACCGCATCCGACACCGCTGAGGCGACCGATTTTGCGAACCGCTACCTGCAGTACGTCTACTACTGGAACCTGCAGCCCGGTATCGTGGCGGTCCCGAACGACTGGTTCTGGAACCGCAACAAGATCGCATCTTGGCCGCAGGACCGAGCTGCGGCAAGCGGCATCAACAACCTCTGGGACATTGAACTGGCTCAATAGTCAGTCCGCAACCAGATAATTGGATATCGAGAGAGGGGCTATCCTAGATTGCCTCTCTCGCGATGTCCGATCACAGCTCTCGCGGTGTGTTGGCGACGCATGGTGATTCGCTACAGCACCGCGAGAGCAGTTGAACAATACGGGTTTGTGAAGATGTGGTGTCGGTTGTAACATGAACCGACGCATCGAGTCGTAACCGGAGAATTCAAAGACAACATGCGCCGTTTCCTCATCAGAAGATTTCTCTTCATGATCCTGAGCGCTGTTGCCGCCACGGCGATCGTGTTTTCACTGTCGCGCGCAGTTGGTGACCCACTTCTTCTTTTCGCCACGTCGGGTTACGGACTTTCGGATGAGGCGGTTGCGGAGATTCGGAAAGAGTTGGCATTGGACCAGCCTTACCCAGTGCAATATCTGCTTTGGTTGGGTAGGGTGTTGCGCGGCGACCTAGGCGAGACGTTGGCGTTCAAACTCCCAGTCGCTCGGACGATCACAGAAAAGATCCCGCACAGCTTGCAGCTGGGTACATTCGCTTGGATATTCTCTGGAGTGATTGGAGTGGGATTGGGGGTAGTGTCCGCCGTGAAGCGGGCTACTCTGGCTGACTATGGCGGCAGATTTTTGGCTTTGATAGGCCAATCTATACCTATTTTTTGGTTCGCTATCATCTTGATCCAAGTATTTGCGCTATGGCTGGATTGGTTACCTGCGGGTTTGGCAGGAGATTCAACGCAAAACCCGTCACTTTGGCAAATGGAGTATTTGGTTTTGCCGGTTACCGCGATGACGTTGGGTGGGTTAGCGGGATATCTGCGATTGACGCGGTCGGCGATGCTTGAGGTGCTTGACTCAGAGTATGTGAAACTGGCACGCGCCAAGGGAGTTTCAACATCGTTTGTTATCTGGAAGCATGCGTTCAGGAACGCACTGATTCAGCCCCTAACAGCGTCTACTTTAGCGTTCGCGGGCTTTATCGAGGGCGCGTTAGTTGTGGAGACGATATTCTCGCGTCCAGGCATTGGGTTGATGGCGATTGAAGCGGTACACGGCAATGACTTCCCGACTTTGCAAGGCGCGGTGTTGATGTTCATCATCGTGTACGTTGTGGCGACGTTCTTGACCGACATCGTTTACGCGTTGATCGACCCGAGGATCAGGTTCGATTAGATTTGCAGGCGTCAGGATAGGAATAAAACCTCGGACATGGACCAGACGAGATTGCCAAACGTTGACCCTGTTGGGGCGGTAGACGTTGCTCCGACCACTGGGCTACGCGCTGTAAAGCGCCCGTTGCCTTCGCAGATCTGGTACGTTCTTCGTCGTTGGCCGATTATCCCAATCATCATTTTGGTGATAGTGAGCTTTGTAGCGTTCACTGCGGACTGGATTTCGCCAGCGGATCCGACTTTCCAACGATTAGATTTCAATCTGTTGGAACCGACTTGGGGCCAACCTCATCCCGCGAACGAATTTGCACCGAATGAAGCTGATTTTGATATGACGTCGGAAGCTGGTCAAGTCGGGTATAAATTGGCGGCGAAGAAGGGATTTGACAGGACAGATTACATCTTGGGCAGTGACGGATTGGGTCGGGACGTTCTGTCCCGGATCATCCATGGTGCACGTGTATCTCTGAAAGTGTCGGGATATGCGTTGCTGTCTGGTGTTCTGATCGGTACGGCAATGGGAATACTCGGCGGGTACTACGGAGGATGGATCGACGAAGTGTTGATGCGGTTCGTGGACATTTGGAACGCGTTGCCGTTCCTGCTGGTGGCGATTATGGTTGGCGCGACGATTGGAGCGACGGAGACGACGGTGATCATCATCATTGCGATGATTGCATGGCCGCCGTTTGTGCGGCAGGTGAGGGCGGATGTTCTGACGATACGGTCGCTGGATTACATCAGCGCGGCTCGGATCATGGGTGCGAGCAATTTGCGTTTGATGATGAGGCATATCTTGCCGGGGACGTTCAGCACTGTGCTCGTGATTGCGACGTTGCGTGTGGGCGGATTGATCTTGACGGAGTCGACGCTTTCATTCTTGGGTGTTGGCATTCCCGACCCGATCCCGACTTGGGGCAAGATGGTGGATGAGGGTTATCAGTATCTGATCAACGAGGTCTGGTGGTCGTCGTTCTTCCCGGGCCTGTCGATCTTCCTGCTGGTGATGTCGATGAACTTCTTCGGCGACTGGCTGAGAGACCGGCTCGACCCGAAACTGCGGCAGCTCGACTAGGGTGAGGAGACTTTCCGCACGATCCTGACGGGTCAGGGAGGGTTGGCTTATACTCGAGTGCAGAGGTCGCGAATCCGCTATCTCGAGTGGTCGGAGGGGTCGCATGGTTCGTATGGCCTAGATGCGACCCAATTACGTTTGCTAGGCGACCTCCGACCAATTCCCTATCGTAATCGGGTCGATTGACTGACGTTGCTGGGTAGTCGTTCTCCTCTAAGGTTCCCGCATTCGCGGGAATGACGTTGCACTTCGCTTATATACTTTCCCCGTCTATCTAAAGCGAACGTGTGCCTCTATTCGTGATGCACAATTGACTATCGGCGCGCACCGCGTCGTCTCAGCAAGCTAGGTAAGGAGCAACTGAACATGTCGGTAGGATTCATCGGACTGGGTTACATGGGACAGGGAATGGCAGACAATCTGCTCGCCAAGGGTGCGGAGCCGGTCGTTTACACGCGGACGCAGTCGAAGATCGAGGCGATGATCGATCGCGGCGCTATGGGAGCGAGTTCGTCGGCAGATCTAGTGTCCAAAGTTGATGTCGTTCTGGCTTGTCTGCCGAGTGTGCAGACGTCGTTGGACGTGATAATCGGCGAGGTAGTGCCGGCTTGCGAACCTGGTCAGATAATCGTCGACCACAGCACGGTTGATATCGGGACATCGCGGAAGTGCGCGGAGGCGGCAGAGGCGAAGGGTGCGATGTTCATAGATGCCCCGATCAGCGGCGGGCCGACGGGTGCCGCAGCCGGGACATTGGCGATCATGTGTGGCGGTTCCGATGAGGCATTTAGAAAGGCGTTGCCGTACTTCGAGTTGATGGGTGCGAACGTTCGTCACATGGGTCCGAATGGCGCAGGCACGGCGATGAAGCTTATCAACCAACTGCTCGTAGGCGTGCATACAGTTGCGGCTGCCGAAGCATTTGCGCTGGCTAATTCGGCGGGTGTCGATATTGAGGTCGCAGCTGACCTCTTGAGCGTGGCATGGGGGGCCAGCGCCATGGTTGATCGGAGCGCACCGATAACGGCGGCTCGTGATTTCGAGGAGTCGGCGGCACCAGTCCGCAACCTCGACAAGGACTTGGGCATCATCAAGGATTTGGCGAACTCCGAGGGTCTTTCGCTGGAATTGGCGATCAAATCCGAGGAGCTCTTCCACACGATGATGGAGAACGGCTGGGACGAGAACGACATTGCCGGTGTTCTTGAGGTCATCGAGGCGCGCTCGTCTTGAAGTGCTTTAACGGGATTGATTAAACGGAGTTGGAGGTAACGTCGCACGTTGAATAAGCACAGCATCGCGGTGATCAAGGGCGATGGCATCGGCGTGGATGTCGTCGACGAGGCGCTGAAGGTCTTAAGCGCTCTGGCGGGCAAGCATGGCATCGAGTGGAACTTCGTGGAGTTCCCTTGGAGTTCGGAGTACTACTTCGAGCACGGCGAGATGATGCCATCGGATGGTGTGGAGCAGTTGCGAAGTTTCGACGCGATATTTCTTGGAGCGGTAGGGCATCCCGAGGTTCAAGACCACATCACGCTTAACGGACTGCTATTGCCGATCCGCAGAGCGTTCGATCAATATGCATGTGTGCGGCCGTCGGTGCTCTTGCCGGGTGTTGACTCGCCGCTCAAAAATGTCAAACCGTATGACATCGACCTCATCGTCGTACGTGAGAACACCGAGGGCGAGTATGCCAACGTCGGCGGTTTTCAATACCAAGACTTCCCAGGCGAAGTCGCAGTTCAGTCGTCGGTTTTCACGCGGAAGGGTTGTGAGAGGGTGATCCGATACGCGTTCGAACTGGCGCGTGAGCGAAACAAAAAGATGCACGTAACGTCGATAACCAAATCGAACGCACAAGGTTACGGCATGGTGTTGTGGGACCGGACGTTCGATGCGGTTAAGGGAGATTACCCGGATATTTCGACTGATTCGCTGTTGATTGATGCTGCCTGCATGGACTTCATCCGACGTCCACAGAATTTCGATGTGGTGGTCGCTTCAAACCTATTCGGCGATATATTGACTGACATAGGCGCGATCATCACTGGGTCGATGGGGTTGGCGTCGAGTGCTAATCTTGACCCGACGCGGACTAGTCCGTCGATGTTTGAGCCTACTCACGGGAGCGCGCCAGACATCGCTGGAATGGGTATCGCAAACCCGATGGCGCAGATATTGACTTCGGCTCTGATGCTTGATCACCTTGGCGAAGATGGAGCGGCGACGGATGTGAGATCGGCGGTTGAAAGTCTTTTGGACGAAGGCGAGATTTTGACACCAGACTTGGGCGGTTCATCGACGACGATGGCTGTCGGAGATGCGATCGCGGCGAGGGTTTCGTGAAGTTCCAGAAATCGAGGGCGTAAATTGAACCCGTTAGACAAAGTAGCAATCGGCAATCAAGGCGTTGAAGTCACGCAACTCGGATTGGGTGGTGCGCCTCTGAGTGGAATGATCTTGGGCGATGGTCTCTATGGCGGGACTGCGAGCGATGAAGCGGGCAGAATAGTACGCCGAGCTTTGGAGCTAGGGATCAACTACTTCGACACGGCGCCGCTCTATGGAGTGGGGCGTAGCGAGGTTCGATATGGCAACGCGCTCGCTGGTGTTGATCGAGACAGCTACGTGATTTCGACCAAGGTGGGAAGAGTGCTGGAGCCGCTTGAAGGAGGGATGACGGCGGAGGAATCGCCGGATAATTTCGCGGACCACTACGGCATTGACACGTGGACACGTGACGATGTCCTACGCTCGATCGAGGAAAGCCTGTTTCGGTTGCAGACCGACCACGTCGAAATCGTGCTGGTGCACGATCCCGACACGCAACCGTACGGCGAGAAACAAGCGATAGAAGAGGCGTTTCCGACGCTGATCGAGTTGCGGGAACAGGGCGTGGTCAAAGCGATCGGATGCGGGATGAACGAGTGGGAGATGCCAGCAGGATTCATCCGCCGGTTCGACATTGACGCGGTCCTGTTAGCGGGACGATATACCTTGCTGGACCACGTTGCGTATCCAGAGTTCTTGCCGTTGTGTTTAGAGCGTGATGTGAAGATCATCATAGGTGGTCCGTACAACAGCGGGATATTGGCGCGGGATCTTGATGGGACGGTTACTTTCGACTACGAGATAGCGCCAGAACATTTGATCGATAGGGCTCGGAAGTTGGACGCGGTATGCCGGCGGCATGGTGTGGATTTGAAGGCGGCGGCGTTGCAGTTCGTGCTGGCACACCCGGCGGTTGCGTCGGTGATTCCGGGCGCGCAATCGGTAGCAGAGGTGGAGCAGAACTTCGAACTGGTTGGAGCGGAGATTCCCGCGGATGTGTGGTCAGAGATGAAGGCTGAGGGTTTGATACCCGAGGATGCGCCGACACCGTAAGAAGTGTTCAGTGATGTGTGGAGTGTGGTTCGCCAGTCATTCGTGATGTAGTTGGCAGGGTGTCGTATAGTGTCCTGTCACGGCGGATACATCGGTTGAGATCCTTGCCGTTTGATTTACGAGGGAGTATAGGTTGACACACGAATTCATCTACGACGGCAACGCTCAGGTTGGAGTGCGGATATTCGACAAGGCCGAAGAGGTTGATCCGATTCTCCGAACCTTGGAGAACAATCCTATTTCGCAGATGGAAATCCGGTTGATAGCTATGTCAGTCGGTGCTGATACCCCGGGAGTTTGGAATTGGCGATCGGTCGGCACTGATGACACAGACGTTTACATCTATTGGGATGCGGATGCGTGATACATTTGTTGCCATAGACAGGGTAACTACTGAAAGATTTGGATGAACGACAAGGTAACCGCGTTCGTGCGTCCCGACGACTTGGTCGTCTTTGACGTAAAATCGCTCGAAGGATTTCGGATTTGGGTGAATCTGAGCAACGGCGTTGTTGGCGAACTCGACTTGACCGACATCGCAAAGAGCCCTTGGTTCCAGCGATGGCAGGATCGAAGCTTGTTCGAAAGTGTCCGTATAACCGCGGGTGGGAGGAATATCGTTTGGGGGCGATGACCCGGAAGAATCCGACTTGATTTTCTGCATCATTTGGCTATACCTTGAGTTGACTGGTCAACCTTGGAAGGAGCTTGAGGCGGAGGATGCTAGGATTGCCAATCAGCAAACACAACTTGACGAGGCAATGGATATGTCAACATCACATCGTTTGACGGAGGCTTGGTAGGGGCGTGACGGTTTCTACTCTTCAGAGCGAGTTGGCTCTGGGTCACCATTTCACTCAGGCGAGCCTACCCCGATCTAACAAGTCCAACTCCCCATTCCGATACCCAGGAGGCAAATTCTACGCACGACGCCTTATTCTGGATGTATTGCCCGATCACCAAGGGTATTGTGAACCTTTCGCTGGGGGAGCCTCGATATTCTTTGCGAAACCCAAATCGGCAGTATCCGTTCTCAACGATTTAGACGAAGATGTCATCAACACGCTGATCTGCATTAGAGACGATGTGGAAGGGTTGATCTCATTGCTCCACGGGGTTCCGGCGAAAAAGGAACTCCATCACTACTATAAAGATTTCTACACGCCGACTACCGACTTGGAACGAGCGTTCCGGTGGTTTTACCTTAATCGCACTTCGTATAGCGGTATCATGCGCCAAGAAAACTGCTATTGGGGTTTTGGTGACAAATTCTCCATGCGACCTGAAAACTGGCCCCCTCACTTACGCACCGTTTCCGATAAATTGCAAGGTGTGACGCTTAAATCAGAAGACTTTGAACCCGTGATTGACTCGTTGCCGGACGGTTATTTCGTCTTTGTCGACCCGCCGTATTTCGATGCTGACCAACACAAACTGTACACATGTACCTTTGACGAGGCAGATCATCAGAGGTTGGCGGAATGCCTCCATCGGAATTCGGATCGGTTGTCGTTTCTCTTGACCTACGACGACCACCCTGGAGTTAAGACGTTGTACAAATGGGCAAACACGCTCACTCCCCAGCGTTGGAATTACACTATCAACCGCACCGACGATCAACGCAATGGGAAGAAGAGAAAGGACGGACATAGGCAGTCACGGTCTAAAGGACGCGAACTGTTTATTCGAAATTACGATGCCTGAGATGCCAGAAGACGATTTGCAGATTTATCGGGGGATAGTGGACTACTGCGAAGCCTACAATATTCCCCGTGAGAATCTGTTAGAGATTTTGGAGGATCAGAAGGTTTTGCCGATGATCAGGGGGAAAGCATCCGAGTACATTGGAACTGCGTTTTTGCGGCAAGTTCTTGACCCGGTTGAGTGGACGGTAGATAAGCTCAATCTTAATCCGCAACCAGGCAGAACAGACCGGGACATCCGCGTCACATTTCGTAGAACAGGGACTGAGTTGACGGCGGAGACAAAGACTGCTGTTAGGGCGTCTTTCAGACTTCGCACAAGGAACAATCCATTCCCGCACTTCAAGGTCAAGTGCCATAAATCTCGTAGCAACCTTACTCGGCAAAGCACCACTAACGACGCTTATCTCGTTGGTGAATTCGATTTGCTGCTCTGCAACGTGTCCAATGCCATTTTCCGAAGCAATGTAAATGCGCCAGGAATGCATCTCATCGACGATCCTGAAGGGGTAGCATGGTTGATGGATTTTTACGGAGTGACAGACGAGAATTCCCTATTCCGCATGGCTTATGATGATTGGCGTTTGTGCCTGCCTTTCACTATTGCTGATGCCGATGGGGTAATACCACGCACTCCAATGGTCAAAATGGAGGGCGAGGCTGATTGGTTTGGGGCTGGATCCTTGGCCAACAACCTCAAGTCACTGATCAACGGCATTGGCAGTTGAGGAGCATCTCATGACTAGCAAGAAAATCTGACTTGCTCAATGATCGCCCTCCATCTCCACATGCGTCGCCACAGGTGTCCTACCGATGGCAAAGTCGAAGTCGCATCCGTGTTGCGCTTGCATGACGTGGCGGTTGTAGACGTGCATGTAGCCGCGTTCGGCGTGTCCGTTGGACGTAGGTGCGGATTGGAGTTCGGATCGGCGTCGCGCTAATTCAGCATCGTCAACTAAGAGGTCTAAGCGTCCGCTGTTAGCGTCTAGTGAGATCATGTCACCGTCGCGGACTAGCGCGAGCGGGCCACCGATTGCCGATTCGGGTGAGACGTGCAGCACTACGGTTCCGAAAGCAGTGCCGCTCATTCGGGCGTCGGAGATACGGACCATGTCGCGGATGCCCTTCTCGAGGATCTTGCGTGGAAGCGGCATGAATCCGGCTTCAGGCATCCCCGGACCGCCTATGGGTCCTGCAGACTGCATGACCAAAACATCGTCCTCTGTAACATCGAGGTCCGGATCGTCGATGCGTCGACTAAGGTCGGCCGGACTCGAGAACACGACCGCCCGCCCCGTATGCTGCAACAGCTTCGGAGATGCGGCCGATCGTTTGATAACCGCGCCGTCGAGAGCCAAAGAGCCGTGCAGGATCGAGATGCCGCCGTCAGGGTAGAGGGCATGTGCGGGGTCTAGGATGACATCGTCGTTGTGGCAGTCCGCGTCCGCGACATTTTCTGCGAGCGTCTGACCGTTGATGTTCATGCATTCTCGGTTCAACAGGTGGAGAATCTTCTTGAAGAACGCGGGCGCGCCTCCAGCGTAGAAGAAATCTTCCATCAGGAACTTGCCTGACGGCTTGAGGTTGGCGATGACGGGGACACGCTCGGAAAGCTCCTCCCATCGTGCGAGCGGGAGGTCGATTCCGGCGCGTCCGGCGATGGCGGTGAGGTGGATGATGGCGTTGGTCGATCCGCCGAGAGCCAGCAGGGACAGCGCAGCGTTCTCGAACGCTTCCTCGGTGAGAATCTCGGATGGCCGCATGTTGCGTCGTACGAGGTCGACCGCGGTTGCTCCAGCGCGTTCTGCGAATACACGGCGGCGGGAGTCGGCTCCCGGTATCGCCGCGCCACCGGGGAGTGTCATTCCAAGCGCTTCGCATATCACCGACATCGTGCTGGCTGTTCCCATTACCATGCAGTGGCCGGGAGAGCGGTATATCGCTTCCTCCATCGAGTCGTACTCGGCTTGAGTGATGGTGCCGGCGCGGAGTTCCGACCAGTAGCGACGGCAGTCGGTGCAAGAACCGAGTTCCTCGCCTCGCCAGTTGCCTTTGAGCTGTGGTCCGCCGGTGACGATGATGGCAGGTAGATCAGCGGATGCGGCACCCATGAGCATCGCCGGGGTCGTCTTGTCGCAGTTGGAAAGGAGCACGACACCGTCGATGGGCAGTCCGCGGATCATCTCCTCGACATCCATCGCCATGAGATTTCGGTAGAGCATCGACGTTGGCGCAAGAAAGAATTCGCCGAGAGATATGGTGGGAAACTCTAGTGGGAAACCACCAGCTGCAATGACTCCGCGCTTGACGTGCTCGGCGACCAAACGCAGATGGGCGTTGCAGTGCGTCGCTTCGCTCCACGAGTTGGCGATTCCGATGACCGGTTTGCCGGCGAACGATTCTTCCTCCCAGCCTTGGTTCTTGAGGCCCGATCGGTGGAGAAATCCTTCAAGGTCGCGGGGGCCGAACCATGCTTCGCTACGAAGAACTTTGCCGTTAGAGTTGGTCATCACAATCACCTACCTTTGCGAAGCGAAATTGTACAGGGCAGAGCACACCAGCAGAATGCCGGGGAAACGAGGTCGCGGCCGGAAAACGCTTCCGTGCGACTGGATTCAGGCTTTCGCCGGAATGACGAGAGGATGCAATCGTTCGATTAATATCGAGCGAGTGAATGCCAAGCTATACATCTTGTTGGGAGGGGTGGTTGGAGCCTGTGTGGCGATCGGCTTTGCTGCAGTATTGTGGTTTCAGTTCGACGCGGCTGGAACGGAAGTAGTTGTAATCGCGTCGTTGCCAATCTGCGTAGCTTTGGGTGCGCTGTTTGGCTGGGTTTGGTGGCGGGTGTTGAGCCGCGGGTGACTTAATTGAGGTAGTTCAGCGGCCGCTGAAGAAGCGTTTCAGCCTTGCCATGAATCGTTCGATGATGTTGCCGCCGGAGTACGCTGATCTGCGCGAACGCGGGCTCTTGCCGTTCTTCCGATCCTCGATGCATTCCACACACGTGCAGTAAGGCGGATGTTCGTCGCGTGCGTAGTTCCAACGGTCCATAAGTAGTGGTGACTCTCTGAGATTCCTCTATGGCTACCAGTCTATTTGGCGCTTAAGCTCATCCAATCTGGCGCGTTCTTCATCTGTAAGGTTTTCGTAGAAACCTTCGAGTCCGCTATATTCACCGGTGTAGTCAGGCTTGCGGCGTTCTAAGAATGATGTCCGGCCCTCTTGGGCATCATGAGTCATTTGCAGCAGGAGGAAGTTCATCATCGCTTGGATATTCCATGCTTGCTCGACGGGAAGGTCGGAGAAGCGATGCACAAACTCCTTCATCTTGATGGTGGCGAGGGGAGGTATTTCGGCGATGCGGTCAGCGAGTTCCAACGCGCGTAGCATGAGTTGAGCAGGCGAAACCGCTTCGTTGACCAGACCGATCCGGACCGCTTCCTCTGCGTCGACGGTTTCGTCGGCGAGAAGCATCTTCATGGCATCGACGTATCGGAGCTGTTTCAGCAGCATCGTCGCACCTGGTCCGGCACCGACCCAGCCGCGGGAGATGAGTCCGAATCGGAAGTTGGCGTTGCCGAGAGCGGCGATGCGAATGTCGGTCGAAGCTAGCAGCAGGTAGAGCCCTGCGCCGACTGCCCAGCCGTTGACAGCAGCGATTACCGGCTTGTGGATGCGCGGAAAATGATCGGCCATTCCGCCGTCAATTCCGGTTTGGAAGCCGTTGATGTGGCTAGAAGGCGGTCTGAAGATGCGTTCGAGCGCGAGGAATTCGTGTTCTTCAGGTGTTACGTCTTCGCGGACCGACAAGTCGTGCCCGCCGCAGAAGTGCCGATTGCCTTCGCCAGTAACGATGATGACTCGGACATTGCGGTCATCCCAAGCGGCGCGCCATGCCTCTCCTAAGTCGAGCGCATGTTGCTTGTCCAGACTGTTGGCTCGTCGCGCGTTGGCGATCGTGATGACGGCGACGTGGTCGTCGGTTTCGTAGTCGATTGTCATATCGATTGAGAATTTTGGAAATTCTGCCAATACCACAACAACAGTGCTAGGACATGTGTATAATATATGTCCGTGTGGCTTTTAGGCTACGAGTAACTATAAAAGAGGGAATTCGCAAAGTGCTAGCAAAGACGAACACATGCGCCGTCAGTGGAGTCGACGGTCAGCTGGTAGAGGTAGAGGTGGACATCTCCCCGGGGCTCCCGCGATTCAACATCGTGGGACTGCCTGATTCATCGGTGCAGGAGTCGCGTGAACGCGTACGTGCGGCGATCCGGAACTCCGGCGCGGAGTTCCCTATGCGGCGGATAACCGTGTCGTTGGCACCCGCCGACATCAAAAAGACCGGGCCGTCGTACGATCTGCCGATTGCGATCGGGATACTCGTGTGTAGCGGACAGGTTCCCGACGCAGTAGCGAGTTCGCTTTTCTTGGGCGAACTGTCGCTTGACGGAAAGCTCCGTTCGACGCACGGTATGTTGCCGATGTTGCAGGCGGGAAAGGACCGGGGGTACGACACCGCGTTCGTCCCCAACGTCAACGCGAAAGAAGCGTCTTTGGTTCCCGGCATCGAAATCCGACCGGCTGAGACGCTCAAACAACTGGTATCCTACCTGCGAGATGGCATCGACATGCCGTTGGTGCAAGGCGGTGGCATACCGGATTCGCTCCCGGGCGCAGCAACGCGCACAGGTTACGATTTCCGCGATGTTCGAGGTCAGGAGCAGGCCAAGAGGGCGTTGGAGATCGCCGCCGCGGGGCACCACAACATCGTGTTGATGGGTGCGCCGGGCTGTGGAAAGACACTTTTGGCGCGATGTCTACCGTCGATCATGCCACCGATGACACCCGAAGAGGCGTTGGAGGTCACGACCATATACTCAGTGACCGGGCTATTACCGTCCGGCAGCCCCTTGATCACCAACCGACCGTTCCGCGCGCCTCACTACACCATATCGAACGCCGGACTCATCGGCGGTGGAAGCATACCGCGCCCTGGTGAGGTAACGCTGAGCCATCGCGGCGTCTTATTCTTGGATGAGTTGCCCGAGTTCGGCAACGCGACATTGGAGACGTTGCGACAGCCGCTCGAGGATCGATCGGTGACCATCAGCCGCGCACGGACGAGCGCGACCTATCCGGCGAGCTTCATGTTAGTCGGAGCGATGAACCCGTGTCCGTGCGGCTACCACGGTGATTCGCAGCATCCTTGCACCTGTGGCGAACCAGCCGTCGCGCGCTACCAGCGTCGGATTTCAGGTCCGTTGATCGACCGTATCGACATGTTCGTCGACGTGCCGCGCGTCGAGTATGACAAGCTGATCACTCCGCCCACCGAAGAGGGATCGGAGGCGGCTCGCGAGCGCATCATGGTCGCCGTTGATCTGCAACACGAACGATTCAGAGATTCCACCGTGATGTCGAACGCGCTGATGGGACCGGTAGAGGTATGGGATTCCTGCAAGATGTCCGATGACGCGAAGTCTTTGCTCCAAAGCGCGATGAAGCACTTGCGACTCTCGGCCAGATCATGCCACCGGGTGTTGAAAGTTGCGCGCACGATCGCGGACCTTGAGCAGATGCCTCTCATCGAGAACCACCACCTCGCGGAAGCGTTGATGTATCGGCACAAGACGGCGGCTTGACACGATGCAAAAAGACGAATCAACGATGTCGATCGAAGGAATAACGGCGACGCTGGAAGAACGCGGTCTCATTTGGCAAGGGAGCGGGTTCGCGCTGATCGGTGCGGGTTTGGATTCAAACTCTCAATACGTCGAAATCTCCTGCCACGGCCAGTAGAGTAGCCACACCTTGCCTACAATGTCCTCAGTAGGAACGTAGCCCCAGTTCCGAGAGTCGTTTGACTGATCGCGATTATCGCCGAGCACGAAGTAGTTGTCTGGCGGGACTACGACTGGAAAATCGTGGTGCGACTTGGTTTCCGTAAATTGATCGGAGTAACTGGTGGGGATTTCGTTGACCTTGACAACCCCGGCAGAAATATCGACCTTGTCGCCGGGCAGACCGATGACGCGCTTGACGATCTTTTCAGTTCCAGACTGTTGCGGCTCGAATACGATTATGTCTCCGCGTTCGGGACCCTCGAACAGGAAATCCGGTTGGCCGTAGAGCGAGACGCCCCAGAAGCGAACCGCCCCGAGTCGGTTCACAAGCACGCGGTGGTCTTCCTGAAAGGTCGGTTCCATGCTGGGGCCGTTTACAGTGTAGGTAATGGCCACGTTACGAATGAATACGACTACCAGAGCGGTGATGATGATCATCTCCGCAACGTCACGTAGCTGTGTCCAAATGTGGTGTGTCATCCCGTAAGCAATTGTAGTTTTTCGGCGATAAAGTCCTTCGCGACGAGATTATATGCAGGTTGACGAAAATCTTTTGCTGACGATGGCGATGGGCGGCGACGTCGATGCCTTCAACCGTCTCGTCGCTATCCACCAGAACTCTGTCTACGGCTTTGCAATGAGCCTCACGCGCCAGCACGCGCTGGCCGACGACGTCACCCAAGAAACCTTTATCTCGGCATTCCGCAGCATCTCTAAAATGCGCGGCGGCAACTTCCGCGCGTGGCTGTTGAGAATCGCCCGAAATAAAGCCTACGATCACTTCCGCCGCCAGAGCCGACGCCGCGAGTCATCGGTCGACGAAGACGACACGCCGTTCCTTGCGATGCTGACCGATGACAACCCGTCGCCCCACGCCGTCGCCGTTAATTCCGAGCTACGAGACGCGTTGGAGCACTGCGTCGGCGGATTGAGCGACGAACACCGAGAAGTGATTGTGTTGATTGATGTGCAGGGACAGAGCTACGATGACGTTTCGTCGGTCTGTGACGTGAACATTGGCACAGTTAAGTCGCGCCTGAACCGCGCCCGGCGTCGAGTTCGAGACTGTCTCAAAGGCTTCCCAGGGCTGCTCCCAAGCAGAATGGCAGGGCAGATGTCGTGATCAAGCGAAAAATGGAACAATTGAGCCGCATACAGCGTCTAGTTGATATGTCGATCACATCCAAAATCAGTAGGATTTCGCACCTTCTCAACGGATCGCAGGGGGTGAGTGCACTGTGATCGACCGCTTGCGAAGAATGATCCGCGGTCCCGATCCCGTTGAGGACCTGATCTCCGCGTACCTTGACGCTACGAGCGATGCAGATCTCGAAGACGTCGAGCAGCGTCTGCGCGCGGCTGGCGTAGATGTCGACGAACTTCGAACTATTCGCGAAACGTCGCAGTTGTTGCGATCTGTCAGCACCGTCGAAGCACCGCGATCCTTCGCGCTCACGCCGGAGACTTTGGCGGAACAGGGCTATTCCGAGTCGGAAACTGAAAAAATACTGAATCCACGGGCCAGTCAGCGTGGTCTGAGGCTACGCAATACAGCCGTATACGTCCCTCTGACGATAGCCGCTGTGGCTCTGGCTGGTGTTGCGCTGTTGACGATCGGCGACCTTTCGGAATACGTCACCGACCGATTCGATGAGGGTGAGGCGATGGTGCAGACAGTTGTTGTGGAAAGGGAAGTGCAAAATTCTGATTCGGCGATGGTCGGAGCGCCGGCTGCAACCGTCCAACCCGCCGCCGCGATGGAAATGATTGAAGTCGAAAAAGAGGTGTTCGTCACCGTGGTAGTCGAAAAGGAAGTCCAAGTTGCGGGTGAAACGGTGATCCAAACAGTCGAGGTGGAAAAGATCGT
Source organism: Dehalococcoidia bacterium (assembly GCA_034423055.1). Lineage (GTDB taxonomy): Bacteria > Chloroflexota > Dehalococcoidia > Lucifugimonadales > Lucifugimonadaceae > Bin127. Next base: position 19,726 of record DAOUJE010000039.1, read on the forward strand.
CGAAGTTGAGAAGGTTGTCGAGCGAGAAGTAGTCGTTGAAGTCGAAAAAGAGGTGTTCGTCACCGTTGTCGTTGAAAAGGAAATCCAGGTGGCGGGCGAGACGGTGATCCAAACAGTCGAGGTGGAAAAGATCGTCGAAGTGGAGAAGATTGTCGAGCGAGAAGTAGTCGTCGAAGTGGAGAAGGAGGTGGAAGTGATCAAAGAGATCGAAGCACTTCCTACACCGGAGCCCGAGCGCGCCGCGATGGCCGCCGAGGCAATGATGACGGATGATTTCGCAGACGAAGAAGAGACTCCGACGCCGATCCCGACCGAAATACCATGCGTCATCGCGCCAACCACGACACTTACACCGATCGGATCTCCAAGTGCATCCGCCACACCCGAACCCACCGCCACAATGTCGCCCATTCCGACATGTACGCCTACGCCCACGCCATCCCCCACGCCGACAGTGACACCAACTCCGACACGCTAAATCAGGCGCATCTCCCGTCATCGATAATCGAGGTTCGGCATGGAACAAAGTCGAGTCGACGTTCGTCTTTACTAATGGAAGCCAATTCGATTGGCGATTACCAACAAGCAGTTGAAGGAGGAAATATCCAAATGTTGATCACGAGGAAACACATCGGCATCGCAATAGTGGCGCTGCTGGCCATCGCAGGTTCGACAGTCTCAGTGCTGACTTTGAGCGCGCAGGAACCCGGATCACTGGCCACAGCAGTGGCGACTCACGATGCTGCCATTGGCAACGTGAAGTATTGCGACTCAAGAACCGACGGCATCACCGTCCAAGGTTCTGGTGTCGTAACCATCCCGGCAAGTATCGGCGTTGTCGAGTTAGGAGTCGACGTTACAGCCGACCCGCTCATCGATGCAAGAAGCACGGCGGCATCTGCAATGCAAAGCATCATCGACGCGGTCAAGGAACAGGGCGTTACTGACGACCAGATCACGACGACTCGACTGAGCATTAGACTGGAGAGAACGTGGATCGAAGAAGAGTTCACTCTGGATGACGGGAGCACCGGGCGGCGGAGCCGTGATGTCATCATCGGCTACCGTGTATCCAACCGCGTAAGGATCGAGATCGATGTCGCCAACACATCCCAAGATGAGGATACGGACATCCTCAGCGCGGTCATCGACGCTGCTGCCACCGCCGGCGGCGACAACGTTCGCATCGATTCGATCTATTTCACGGCTGATCAGACGGCCGAATCCCTCGATGAGGCAAGGAAGCTGGCGGTTCAAGACGCTCTTCACCGGGCGAATCTATACGCCGAGTCGTTCGGCGTGGAAGTTGGCATCTTGATCAGTGCGACCGAAACACTCACATCCACACCAGTCTACGGAGACGCAGCAGCCGTGAGGCTCGAATCGGAGTCCTTCGACGGTCCGAGCACTCCTATCAGCGCAGGCGACGTCGAGATACGTGCCAGCATCACTGCCAAGTTCGCGATTGCTCAGCCAGGTTGCGTTGACAAAGTGGCGGCTGCCAAGAGCAAAGTGACCGAGTAACCCCGAGCGTTGCTTGGGCGTTGATAGAATCCGAAATCGCACGCTCCGGAGCAAGGGCTGTGGGGCGTGCGTTGATAATGCCGTGATACTGAGCGACAAGAGCATACGCGAAGAGATCACCTCCGGGCGAATCGGCATAGACCCGTTCAGCACCAACGATGTACAACCCGCATCGGTCGACCTTCATCTCGACGACAAAGTGCTCGTGTTCCGCAACTCCACCGCTCCATACGTCGATCTACGCCGTGACATCCCTGAGTTGAACGAGATGGTCGTCATCGAGGACAATCAGCCATTCATACTCCATCCAGGCGAATTCGTCTTGGGCAACACGCTTGAGCGCATCACACTCAGCGATTCCATCGTGGCCCGTCTAGAAGGCAAAAGTTCGCTAGGTCGCATCGGACTCCTCATCCACTCCACCGCTGGTTTCGTGGACCCCGGTTGGGACGGCCACCTGACGCTTGAGCTGTCGAACGTGTCGAGATTGCCGTTGACGCTTTATAAAGGAATGCCCATAGGGCAGATCTCCTTCCAGTACCTTTCTACGCCGGCAGAAAACCCCTATGGCTCGAAAGAGCTACGGAGCCGATATCAGGGTCAGATCGAGCCCACGGCATCAAGGATGCACGTGGGCTTCGATGAAGCGTTGCGGGGGTAGGGGATTACCGCCACTGTCCGTCATTCCGGCTTTCGCCGGAATGACGAAATTCATGAACTCCAATGAAAGTCGGTCTCGAACTCGGCTTTGCCTCGGATTTTGTCTTGGCGGACGCGGTATAGCTGGCCGCCGCGGTTGGAGATGGAGTGGTAGGCGGGTGGATCGGCGTCGGTGATTGGGTCGTCGCTGCCGAATGTGGCGGTTGTGACGTAGATGTCGGTGAAATCGTCGCCGCCGAAGTTGACTGCGGAAGTCTGGACGGCGGGGAACTTGATGCGACTCATCTCGGCACCATCTGGATCGAACTGGATGAGTTGCGCGCCTCCCCAACAGGCCGACCAGATGTTTCCTTCAGCATCTACCGTCATGCCATCGGGGATGCCCTCGCTGGGATCGAGTTTCACCAAGATGCGATGGTTTGAGAGCGTGTGGTTTGCGGCGTGATAGTCGTAGGCGTAGATCTCTCCTGCGAGTGAATCGGTGTGGTAGAACACGGTGAGGTCTGGAGAAAAACCCATGCCGTTGCTGATGCCTAGGCCGTCTGCGATGATCTCGTGCGATCCGTCGGGTTTGAAGCGCATCAACTCGCCGCGTGGGGCGTCTTCGAAATAGCTGCCGGCGTAGAAGCTGCCGTCGGGCCCGGCGGTGACGTCGTTAAACTGCATCTGAGCGCGCATTTCAGGCTCGTGGTGGAGCCACTGCCAGTCGGAATCGGAGCGCCAGAGCATGACGCCTTCCCACGTTCCGAACGTCAAACCGCCGTTCATATTGACCGCCGCACCACCGACGAAGATGCCGTTGTGGATGGTCTCGTTGACGCCGGTTGCCGGATCGAACTTGAAGTAGCGGCCGCCTCGGATGTCGGTCCAGTAGAGGACGCTGGTATTTGGGTCCCAAACCGGCCCCTCGCCGACTAAGGCATGTTCTTCGGCCAACATCTCGATCTGCATGTCTGACATCGTGGTCTCCTACACTTGATTTTGGACAGTTCCGCTTAGCTCAATGTGGATATTATCGTTATTGCACAAACAATCCGTCCCCTTCGCGAAGCGAGGGGGACGCGTGCAAGCGAAGCAAGCACGCAGGGGGTGCCCGACGGTCGAACCTACTGTAACCCCCAACGCACTCACAAGGAACCACCATGACCCAGAGCAGTTACAAGTCTTTGGCGCCGCACTACGTGTGGGCGGAGACGTTGGAGGAGCAGGAGGCGCAGCTTAGGGAGAACCCGCTGTTGCAGCGGATGATTGCTTCGCGAGAGGCGAAGGCGGGGGATCCGCATCGGCCGATTTACCACTACGTGAATCCTGAGAACAATCTGAACGACCCGAATGGGTTGTGCTTCTGGCAGGGCAGGTGGCACCTGTTCTACCAGGGGTATCCGCCGGAGGATCCGCGGGTGCATTGGGGGCACGCGATTAGCGATGATTTGATCCACTGGCGAGACCTGCCGTATGCGATCTATCCGGATCCGGAGGAGTGCTGCTTTTCAGGCTCGACGCTGGTGGAGGACGATCGTGTGATCGCGATGTATCACGGGACGCAGGTGGGGAACATGGCGGCGGTTTCGAGCGATCCGCTGCTGTTGAACTGGGAGAAGGTTACGGGCAACGCCGTGATTCCTACCCCTCCGCAGGACGGCGAGCCGCAGGAGTACACGGTGTTCGATCCTTGCATCTGGAAGAAGGGCGACTACTATTACTCGCTCTCCGCCGGGATGTTGCCAGAAGGTCCGGCAGGCAAGCGGGTTGCAGCCGATTTCCTGTTCCGGTCAAAGGACCTCGCAGAGTGGGAGTATCTGCATCCGTTCACCGAAGATGATCGCTATACGCTGGTCGGCGACGACGGGGCGTGTCCATATTTCTGGCCGATAGGGGACAAGTGGATACTGCCGTTCTTCAGCCACATGAGCGGCGGACAATACCTCCTCGGCGACTACGACATGGACCGGGATAAATTCGTCGTGACCTCTGCTGGACTGTTCAACTTTGGTCCGTCGACGCCTTCGGGCGTCCACGCACCGTCGGCGACGCCGGATGGAGAGGGTGGTGTGATCATCATCCACAACATGAACCCGGGTTACCCGTCGGAGGGTTGGAACCAGATCATGTCGTTGCCGCGCCGCTTGACGCTGGGAGAGCGCGAGGATGAGTTTAATATCGAACCTGCCGGCGACATCGAATCGTTGCGTGGGGCGCACGCACACGTTGATGAGATGGTTTTGCCCGCGAATGAGGAGGTTGTTCTGGATGGCGTGTCGGGCAACGCGATGGAGTTGAATGTGGAACTGGACGCTCAGGAGTCGCCGATGGTGGAGATCAACGTTCTGAGATCGCCCAACCGAGAGGAGTTCACTCGGATCGCGTTCTTCAAGGAGCGCGGCTTCCGAATACATCGAGATCTGCCGAAAGAAGGCGCGTTGCTGGCGAGCGGTGCACCCGCGGTTCCCAAGTTCGGAGCACCTCGCAAAGTCCCAGCGATGCAAAGCCTCCTCACGTTGGAGACTTCCTACTCTTCGACGCTGCCCGGCGCACTGTCACGCGCCCCCGAAACCGGCCCGATCATCTTGGAACACGGCGAGACGCTGCGACTCCGCATCTTCATCGACCGCAGCATCGTCGAGATCTTCGCCAACGACCGGCTGTGCATCGCGGCTCGTGTCTATCCGGGCAGGGACGATAGCGTAGGCGTGTCGATGCGGGCGCAGGGATCGGATGCGGTGCTGAAGTCGCTGGACGCGTGGCAGATGTCGAACATCTACGAGTAGGGATCCTGGCATAACGCCGTCAACCCGGCGAAAGACCGGCATTCCGTTGAAAGCCCGTCACTCCGGCAATAGCCCGTCACTCCGGCAATAGCCCGTCATTCCGGCGGAAGCCGGAACCCAGAAGAGTGAGGGAGCGGCAAGTACCATTGAAGTATCGGGGGAGTGGCGGAATGGTAGACGCGCATGCCTTAGGAGCATGTGGCTGCGGCCGTGCGGGTTCGAATCCCGCCTCCCCCACCAGGTTGTGGAATTTTCCCTACGCTACGAATTCAGCCGTAAGAAGCGTGGATTGAAAGCGATGGCTGGCAGGATGTCCAACAAACCGACCAAGGTTATGGTCACGCGCGTTGGGGTTCGACCAACTCGCCGATGCGGTGGTTTTCGATTTGATGCTTGATGACAAATGGCGAGACCCCGAATTCATCCGCCAGATGGTCGATTTCTTCGTCATCGACGACTTGACGAGTAACCTTTTGTCGGATGCTATCTGACGGGGCAAGAAATTCTGCTGCGAATGCGCGATTAATCTGCTGACGTTCAGAGTGAGATTGAGTTAGAAGTGCGCCAGACTGAGCAGGTGAAAGGACTTCAGCAAGAGCACGGCAAAGACCGAATTTCTTGCCAGTGTCGCTGAATTGGCGAAAACCGAAAGATGCGCTTTGGTCTTCGTTGAGTGTTACCAAGCCGTCAACGAGCGGAGTTTTCGATAACGCTGGCACGGGCTTCGTAACCTCGTTGACCAGTTCCACATTTAGATCCAGGACCTTTGCCAAGGTTGGGATAGCAGGGATCGGCAAACCATCAAGACGGAGGTGTTGGCGAAATTTTCGGGCCCAGTCGTAACCCACCTGCCAAGGACTAGCTCCCGGATATGGCAAATCAAACTGCCCTCGTTTTGATTTGAGATGACCTATAGGCAATCGCTTTTGTTCGGAATCTTCGATTGCTGACACAATTGCCGACGTTTGATCGTGAATAGCGGATGGATTGACCACCTGTACTGCTTCATCGGTTAATTCGCCTAATGCTTCGGCAAGAGATAAAAGATCATCGCGCTGGGAGTCGTTGAGGTCGTACGGGTCCCAACCTAAACCAGCGGCGGTTTCGCAGAACTTTAACTCTTCTTCATCTTGTTCTGTAGATTGAATTGCTGCCCATTCTTCGTGCAATAACGAGTTTTCGATGCCGTTAGACTCTAGGCGTCGTATAACGCTGTCGATCAGATCACCGCATGCTTGGCGAAACTCCGCACTGTTGAGCGAGGCATATCCTTGGTTAAGGAATTCCACTTTTGTCCAACTTGGTGTCCCTCTGCTCCAGACAAGAAAGGTCCGGGTGCCTGATGATGTGACCCGTAGATCGGGAAATGCGTAGCCTTCCCTGCTCGAGTTGAGTGAATGTCTGTTATGAAATTCGGGGTCGCCCAGTTTACTGGGGTTGGGATATTCGGTTGCGAAGAACCACCATTGGGTTGCGAGCCATTCGGCTAGAGGATACAGGGGTACGAATATGAAGTCTCGAACTGATTTTGATCGACTATCTAGGATGCGAGTAATGACGGAATCACGCGCGACGATTTGCAAGGCGGCCCAAGTTGTGGACAGCTCGGGTCCGTTTATCCCGTCTGAGTCGACCCAATCGAATTCGAAACGTATTTCAGGCATAATGCTTTTCGATTCCTTTAGGCCACTCTTGGGGAGCAAGTGGGTAGCCTTTATATGAACCGTTACTTCTGTTGATGAGTCGGGCCTCGAAGAGTGTATCACCTTCCTTATGCCACACATATCTAGGATGTCCGCCTTCCCATAAAGCGCTCGTGGCACCGCGCGTTATCGCAGAGCGTAACCAACCGGTGACGATTGCCGCGTCGGTGATGGATCGCGGACACAGCGATGCATCGGCGCGTGGGCGTGGCATTCCGGCGAAGCTTGGAAAGTCTTTGTGCTCTGGGCTGCCGAGATAAGTTACGCGGCTCGCGACCGCTTGGAGGTCGGTGTTTGGAGGGACCCTGATTTGGCGTTTTTGGGGGCGTCTTCGTTTCGGCGCGCGCATGTGAGTGTCGAAAGATTTTCGGTTGCTATAGCGTACGATTCTAAAAAGTGGGGTCATGGTACCGAGGGCGTGCCCGATGCCGAGCACGGTGTTAGCGGTTGTGGAGTAGCGGCGTTTGATGATTGCGTTGATGCGGATAGGCGGTACGCCGATCGTCTTGGCTAGTCGGTACTGGCTTATGCCGAGTTCATCGAGGAACTCCTCAAGATGCTTGCTGGGATGGATCGATACTTGGAGGTTCATAATGTTACTCCCGTTCGTGGTAGTCAACGATTTCGATTTCCATCGCGCCCTGGTCAGTCCAGACCAAGCAGGCCCTCCATTGGTCGTTTATCCGAATGCTGTGCTATCATATCCGATACTGAAAATCTCACTTTCAGCGCGGCCTGCGAAATCGCGTGTGCGACGTGAACGCCCATCCGAGAGGTAACTAATCGATGAGACATACCGAGGCTACCCCCCCCCCCCGAATCTAGGATAGGTCCTGGTGCCCCGCCGACGTCGCGAAAACGGGGAAACACGCGTAAATACATCAACCGACTAGCGTTGATGACGATTGTCGTCGCATTAGCGGCGGCTTTATTCGCCGCGATCCCGAACGGACCGGCGAACGCGCAAGACGTTTCGGGTACTTGCCGCGACGAGGTGTTGCCATCGAATTTGAAAGTCGTGGCGTTGTGGAAACACGGCGATGCCGCGCTTAGCATCACGATGAATTACCCACGCTCCAAGTCGTCGGAATGGGACAACCACGTGGTGCAGATCAAGAAATCGACCGACGAATGGAACCTGCGCATCGGCGTCGACGATTTGCCGGACGGCATCCGAGACTTCTATCCGGGGATGGAGTTTACCATCAACCCCAAATTCAAACTTTTACAGCTCACTGGATTCGAACCCTCGACGAGTTACGATGTCCGCGCCTATTCCAAGTGTCGCCTTACAAACCTCGCCGTCGCCGGTGCGCCGGCGTGGGCGTGGGCAATCTCCAGCGGCGTGACAGAGACATTGACGGTCGAAACTTTGCCGAACGGTTGGACCGGCGAAATCGAAAACGTAGAAATCTCGCATTGGCGAGGCGGCGACCGCGCCGACGACATACCGTTGGAGCCCGCTTTCGACTCGGACGTTTACGACTACACCGTGCGGATACATAAAAACACGTTGACGCATTTCGCGGTCGACATCACGCCCGGGGCAAGGATCATCTATCGATACGGTGATGACGCCCCGACGGAGTACCCGTTCGTCAACCAATTCAAAGGTCACAGTGGCTCCTACGAAGATCGTTTCCACATCTATCGAACAACATTGAAACTGCCGGTCAACGTTACCGTGACGATCCATCCGGATTCGGACGCCGAAAAGACCTATACGTTCAAGTACCGCCGCGAGACGGAACGCGTGACGCAACCACCCGTCGATGTGACGGCGGAAAAGACAGCTTCCAGTTGGTTGTGGATCGATTGGTACGACCCCGCCACTGGCGGTCAACCGGCGAACTACCTCGTCAACGTCAAACCGGTCGATGGCGGCAAGGGATGGACCCAAAAGGTCATCACGCGATACGCGATTTTCAAACCTTCCGAATACGGTCTCGAACGCGGCAAGACTTACAAAATTTGGGTCCGCGGTCAAAACAAGCTCGGCAAAGGTCCGAAAGCCAAAATCACGTTCACCTACTGAATTGATCGGACGCGTCGGGTACCGGGATTGGTTGACGGTCGATTTCAGATGAGCCCAGCGACGGACGCGCACGTTGCTGATCTCATCGAGTCCGGGGACTATTGCCGTCCGTATTAAAGACTGGAAGTTTGTAGAAATAGCGTCCTACAGCACAGTGCGATGGCGGCACGCGAAGGTTCGGATAGCGCCATAGTTATGGTGCGTGGTATCTCGATGTCGACTCCGCGGACTTCTCTGGAGGCTCAAGATGAAGCCTTAGTCCCAGAGCGCGTGAGTTACCTTAAGCAGGGTTGATAGGGTAGGATTGCCGTCTTCCCCCAGCATTGACTTTCCGGACGCATTTTGCAACCGGATCTATTAGAACTCCAAGGACCTAAGGCACGCTACGGGGCATTGACGACTTCAAGGGGCTGAATGTTTTCGATCTGCTCCGCCTCGGCGCGACGGGCGTGGTAGAGGTCCCAGCGCAGTTGCAGATTGATCCAGAAATCAGGTGACGTCCCAAAGAATCTTGAGAGCCGCAGCGCCGTGCTCGGAGTGACGCCGCGCCTCCCGCGGACGACCTCGTTGACGCGCTGAAAGGGCACCTGGATCGCATTCGCCAATTCGCTCTGCGTCATGCCGAGGGGGAGCAGAAACTCTTGCAAAAGCATCTCGCCTGGGTGTGTGGGCTCATGGTCGGAGGGGATGCGAACCATGTCTGATCTCCTGTATTGTTGATCTATTGACTAATGATGGATTAGTCAATGAGACTCTGGGTATGACTAAACGCTTACAGATCCTCTTGGATGAGGAAGAGTACCGAGAGAGCCAACGGATTGCGCGTCGGCAAGGGCTGACCCTTGCTGAGTGGGTCAGGCAAGCACTCCGCAGGGCTCGGAGTGACGCGCCTGGGACCGTAGATTCCAAGTTGCGCGTTATCGGCGAGGCGTCTCGTCATACGTTCCCAACCGCCGACATAGAAGTCATGCTTCGAGAGATCGCGCTCGGGTATACCCTTGCTCGCTGCGCTCGCGTCCCCTTTCGAGACGAAAGGGGACAGTGGGAGCCGCGCACCTGAACAAGGATAAGACCCTAATGGGAGATGCGGTTTAAGGCCTCGCACTAGCCCGACTTGATCTCTACCCCCGCCGCTTCCTCCTGCAACCGATAAATCACGTGCGTGTCCATGTCTCCCCAGCCGCGGTTGCTGCATTGGATGGCGAGTTGTTCGACGATGTTGGCTACGGGCATCGGGACGTTCTGTTCGCGGGCTAGTTCGGTTGCGAGGGAGATGTCTTTTCGTGCCAGGGCTTGGCGGAATGATGGCGGGTGGTATTTCCCTTGGAACACCGTGCGCTCCAAGCCCTCCCTTTGGGTTCCGAGTATGCCTCTGCTACCGGTTTCCATCAGGGCGTCGAGGTTGAGGCCGGCCTTCGTGCCTAGGGTTAGGCCTTCCGCTACGACCTGTCTTACGGCTAGCGTGATCATGTTGTTGACCAGCTTGCAGGTGCTTCCCATGCCTAGGTCGCCTTGGTAGACGATCTTGTTGGCGAAGGATTCGAAGACGGGGAGTAGCTGTTCGTAAATGTCCTTATCGCCGCTGGGCATTACGATGACGTGCCGATCCGCCGCGTCGGCGGGACTTGCTAGCACCGGGGCGTCTAGTACGTGAGCGCCTTTTTCCTCAAACATCTCGCCTATCCGACGGATCAGAGACGGCCGACTCGTGGAGAGGTCGATGTACACATCGCCCGGATTTATGCCGCTGAGAATTCCGTCGCGACCGAGGGTGACCTCCTTCACTTCTGGTGGTCCCGGAACGGAGGTCATGATCACGTCGCTGAGTTCGGCGATCTCGCGCGGGGACGTTGCCAATCGGGCACCGCCTTCGAGGAGGGGGCGTGTAGCACCTTCCCGTGCATCGTAGACATTCATGGGAAACCCCGCGCGTTGGATATTCAGCGCTATTGGGGTGCCTAGGTTGCCGAGTCCGATGAAGCCTATGGTTTGCATGCTTGTTTCCTTCTGGATGGGGGCTAGATGTTTGGTGTTTGCTGATACGGCGTTGGCAGCAACCGCGCGCCCCCTTTGTCCTTCGGACATTTCCCCAGCGAGCGGGAGAAACCCAACACCCCCTACCCCTCTGGATTCCGGCTTTCGCCGGAATGACGTGGTTGCGCCGGAATGACGGTAGTTTTGCGAGGGAGTGCCCGATCAGCGTCTAAACCCCCTTCAATTCCCCCTTGGGCATCAAGGGGGAGGTTTTTGCAAAAGTCTCGCGTCGCATCGTATTCAAAGCCCTTACATACGCGCGCGCAATTTGTCAACAGTCATGCTAAATTTATAGTCAACGCAGTTACTTCCCATCACTGCCGAGCACCACGTACATGCGAGGCCTTAAATGACTACCGCTACCGCTGTTAGCAGAGATACCGACACCGCCCTGATGGCGCACCTATTGCGCAGGGCAGGATTTGGAGCGACGCGGGATCAGATTGATCACTACGTCGCCAAGGGCTACGACGAGACCGTCGAAGAGCTTCTTCATCCCGAATACTCCTTCCCTGAAGATCAAGACTTGCTGGACCGCTACTTCATCGCTTCTGTGGAGGCAAGATCGGTCGGTCACGCCGATCCGCAGTGGGCGTGGCGCATGGCGACGAGCACAAAATATCTCGAAGAGAAGATCGCCCTTTTCTGGCACGGTTTGCTGGCGGTCGGAGGAATCAAGCTCGACCATGGGCTGGAGATGCTTACGGAGATTGATCTCTTCCGCCGTTATGGACTCGGCAAGTTCAGCGATCTGCTGCTCGAAATATCCCGCAATCCGGGAATGATGTACTGGTTGGACAACCAAGAAAGTCACAAAGACGCGCCGAACGAAAACTACGGGCGCGAGCTGCTCGAACTGTTCTCGATGGGCATTGACGAAATGGGGGAGGGTGCCTACACCGAAGACGATGTCAAGGCCGCTGCGCGAGCCTTCACGGGATGGGCTTCCAAGCCGACGATGCCGCCATTCTTCCTGGGTCCGTTCCCGATGGAGTTCCGGTTCGACCCGAACGATCACGATGACGGCGAAAAGGAATTCCTCGGCGAGGTCGGCAATTGGAACGGCGAGGACATCGTCGCGATCACCGTTCGTCAACGGGCGACTGCTGAGTTCGTATCCAGACGGCTCTACCAGTTCTTCGTCGCCGACGAAGCGGACGAGGATGAAGTCCAGCGGTTGGCCGATGTCTTTGAGGAGAACGACGGCGAGATACGCGCCGTGCTCAGGGCGATCTTCAAGTCCGATCACTTCAAGTCTGAAGCGGTGCGGTATCGGAAGGTGAAGAGCCCGGCCGAGATGGTTTTTGGAGTGGCGCGCTTGACGGACCGTTTCGATCTCCCAGACTTGGAAGCGTCACAGTTGGCCACACACGCGATGTTCATGGGACAATTTCTGCTCAACCCACCCAGCGTTGAGGGTTGGCACGAGGGCGAAGAGTGGATCGACAGCGGAGCATTGGTCGAGCGAATCAACTACGCCTCAACCGAACTGGAACGCAGAGACGCGACCGGCATTCAGCGAATGGTGGAGCGTGTGCGCGAAGCTGGCGGCTTGAGTTCCTCGGAATATGTGGCTGCGTGCCTCGACGCGATGGGTTGCATCGACATCTCTGAACGAACTTTCGGACTGATTGCGGAACATGCATCAGCTCAGTTGGATCCGACGAACGAGGACGAGGAAACTGATCGCGCAATCGAAATATTCCAGTTGATCGCTTCAACACCCGATTACCAGTACTGCTGAAACGGATAACAGCACACAGATACACAGGAGAATTCAAATGGCTACGAATGGCCACAACGGGAATGGCAGAGCCAAGAATCTGGTTGTAATCCAGCTATCTGGCGGCAACGATTACCTGAACACGGTCGTGCCCTACGAGGACGGTCTCTACTACGACTATCGTCCGACCATGGGCTTGAGCGGAGAAAAGGTGATACCGGTGGACGACCGGATCGCGTTCAACTCCCATATGGGTCCGTTCAAGGATCTCTACGACACAGGCAAGATGGCGGTGCTGATGGGCATCGGATACCCGGAGCCTAACCGTTCTCACTTCCGCTCGATGGACATTTGGCACACCGCGGAGCCGGTTGTCGCATCTTCCGAGGGTTGGCTTGGCAAGACCACGAAAGCAATCGACCCCGAGGGGAAGAATCCGGTGACGGCCGTCAACTTCGGGCGTGGCTTGCCGAGAGCGCTCGCATACCCGGACGTTTCAGTCGCATCGGTGGGAGCACTCGAGTCCTACGGACTGTATACGGGTCTGGCAGGAGCTTCGAACCGCGACGCTTTGCTTGACACGGTCAGTCGGATCTACCAGCCCATGTCGGACGACGGCCTTCCGTCATTGCGCCTACTCCAGACCGGGCGCGGCATGCTCGACGGCGCTGACACTCTACGATCAGCTCCTGAAAAGTACTCGTCTACCGTCGAATACAACGCCGAGAATCCGATCGCGCAGAGCCTCAAGGGCGTCGCCCAAGTCATGGCAGCCGACCTCGGAACTCGCATCTTCTACACGCAGCACGGCAGTTTCGACACGCATACCAATGAATTGGTGAACCACGCCAAGTTGTGGGACGAGGTGTCAGAGGCGGTGGAG
>DAOUJE010000040.1:0-18444 GCA_034423055.1 Dehalococcoidia bacterium
TTCGGAGACCGAGTAACTCAGATCTACGCCGAGTCGGGCGAGGTCTACAACGGCTATTTCGACTTCTCGCTGCCGCAGGGAGGCATCAAGGAAGACACGCCATTCTGGGCAGGCCCCGCAGTCTTCGATGCACTCACAGCGCCGGACCTATTGGACGCCGTGGAATCTTTCATCGGCCCGGAGATCTACTCCAATCCTGTGCAGCACGTCCGGATCAAGGTGCCGGAGAGTCGGGCGCCACGCGACGACAACGGAATGGTGAAGTTCGGCGTGACTCCTTGGCATCAGGATGCCGGAGTAGTCAACCCCGAGGCCGATGAATCGATGATTCTTACGGTATGGTTCCCGCTGATGGATGCGGACGCCGAGAACGGCTGTTTGCAAGTGGTCCCCGGTTCACATCGAGGGGATTTGCTGACTCACTGTCCCGGGATGAAGAGTTCGTCGCCTTCGGGATTGCAGATACCGGAGTCGCAATTCGAGGTCGGCAAAGCGGTCCCCATTCCGCTGAAGAAGGGCGACGTGCTATTCATGACTAAGTTCACAATCCACTCGTCTTTGCCCAACAACAGCGATCGCATCCGCTGGAGCTTCGACTTGCGATACAACCCGATCGGACACTCGACCGGCCGCACAAGCTTCCCCGGCTTCGTCGCTCGCAGCCGCAGCAACCCCAAAAGCGAATTGCACGACCCAGTCATTTGGAACGAACTATGGACCGAGGCACGCGACTCGCTAGCCAAAGGCAATGAGCCAGCATTTAACCGTTGGGACGGCACCGACCCCGCCTGCGCTTAAGGACGCGCGTCATCATTCGTATCCGTCAACCATCTACCCCGAAAGGACCCGTTGAACCATGCCCGCAATGACCAAAGAACAACTCGAACATTTCGAGCACTTTGGGTTCGTTACCGCAGAGGGCGTGATCGACCCTGAGAATGTGATTGATCCGGTCGTTGACGAGTACGCCGGAGTGTTGGATAGCTTGGCCGAAGAGCTTTACGAGGAGGGGAAGATCAGCTCGAAATACGAGGATCTGGATTTTGGAGAACGCGTGACTCAGGTCTACGAAGAGTCGGGTGAGGTGCACCAAGGGTATTTCGACTTCACGCTCCCCCAACGCGGAGTCACCGAAGATACACCGTTTTGGGCAGGGCCGGCAGTGTTCAATGCGATGACATCGCCCGACCTGTTGGACGCGGTGGAGTCGTTCATCGGCCCGGAGATTTACTCGAACCCGGTTCAGCACATTCGCATCAAGGTGCCGGAGAGCCGTTCGCCTCGCGACCACCTGGGCCGGGTCAAGTTCGGGGTTACGCCGTGGCATCAGGACATGGGGGTTGTGACGCCAGACGCTGACGAGTCGTTGATCCTAACCGTCTGGTATCCACTGATGGATGCGGATGAAGAAAACGGATGCCTGCAAGTCATCCCGGGATCGCACCGCGACGAAGAACTGTTAACGCATTGCCCAGGTGGAAAGAAAGTCCTCGGCAGTTTGCACGTACCGGAGAGCGAGTTCGAAGTAGGGAAAGCCGTGCCAGTGCCCGTGAAGAAGGGCGATGCGCTGTTCATGACGAAGTACACGATCCATTCTTCGTTGCCGAACAACAGCGATCGCGTCAGGTTCAGTATGGATTTGAGATACAACCCGATCGGGCAATCCACGGGCCGTACAAGCTTCCCAGGCTTCGTGGCCCGCAGCCGCAGCAACCCCGAAACCGAACTGCACGACCCCGTTGCTTGGAATCAGTCGTGGCTAGACGCGAGGAGCGCGCTGGCTAAGGGGGAGGAGCAGCCGTTCAACCGCTGGAACAGCGACCACCCGCTTTGCGCTTAGTGCATCAGCGAGCGGTGTAGCGGCAGCGTAAGCGCAACGATCTGCCTTAACACGAGACGCATCTCTGGAAGGACATCGCATGGGCAGTAGGAAGACGCACGAAGGCGCAGAGAGAGTCTACGTCGCCGCCAGCAAATGGATCGATTGCGCCTTGCGCAACGACGGCTCGTTGTTCACGCCGGGCAAGCCGACCTGGTCAAGAGACGGTTTAGCAGAACTGCGAGATCGGTACTTAGAGCGTCCAAACGTGGGAGAGGGCAACTTTTATGAAAAGTTGCAAGCGCAGTTGGTAGGTTGTTCGGCCGAGGCGTACCAGCTGATGGCGGAGGCGCTGTACGTTCACTTCCTCTACATGACCAGCATGAGGGGTGATACGAAGAAGCGTCAGGTAGAACTGGTTCTCGGATGGGGCGCACCGCTGTCCTCGATTCATAGCGACCTCGCCCATGGGTTGTCCCCGGGATTAGGCGGTACTGGTCAACGGTTCTTCAGCGACCGTCCATACCATGTAGGTTTCATCATCGAATTCGTCGATCAGTGGAAGAATCTAGAACAAGATGAATCGAACCGATTGCTCGATGATCCTTGGGCATTTAAGGATTTCGTCAGCGGGATCGATTCTCGGGCAGAATTGTTGAAGGAAAAACCAACCGCCCACCGAGCGCAACTCCAAGCACTGATTCACCTCATTTTTCCGGACACATTTGAAGGCATAGTTTCTGTTGGGGACAAAGAAAAGATCGCCAAAGCCCCTTCCTACGCCAGCTACATAATCGACCTCACCGACGACACCGACCAGAAAATAGCGCAAATACGCGCAGGTCTTGAGCGAAAACTCGGTCAAGACTTTGATTTCTACAACAGAGGTGTCCGATTTGAATGGGACAGCGCCTTCCGAAACTGGGACGAATACATCAAGCACGCCAAGGAATACATCGACCGCGGGACGTTGGAAACTGACGAGATCGGTTACAAGAAAAACATCGCCCAACGGCTCGAGGCGGCCCGCGATGCTGTTCTCAACAACGCTGAAGAATGGGCCGAAATGGTCAAAAGTGGGATGTCTGGCAACATCGTATATCCCGTCCAGCAGGCCAAATTCCGTGATTGGTTGGACAGTTCATCGCGGGATGCCCATCGAGCGCTAGAAGCACTTTGGACACCCGTTGAAATAAACGTAGCCAGTCGCATCCGAGAGTTTTGCAAGCAATTCCCGAACACCGAAGTTAGCGGACCGGGAACTAGGATGAACATCACCTCCCAATTGCTAATGGGTGTGGATGTCGAAATGTACCCACCGTTCAAGATCACGGCTTTGAACAATGCATATGACCGGACCGGCTACGGCCGGCCCGAATCAAGGGCAGATGAAGCGGCCTTGTATATACATGCTCTTGGATTTCTAGACAGGTTCACTGATGAAGCACGGCAACGCGACGTTGAACTACGACATCGACTCGACGCTCAATCGGTGATGTGGCAGATCCAAGGTGCCACATCGGATGATCCGTTCGAAGAAGACGACCCGGAAGATGTACCAGAACAGGATTTGGCGCAACTCGTTGAGGAAACCTATCTGACGCTGGAGTTCCTAGAGAATATCCAGACCTTGCTTGACGACAAGAAGCAGGTCATCTTCCAAGGTCCGCCAGGCACGGGTAAGACTTACGTTGCTCAAGCACTCGCCGAGTTTCTCACTGAATCGCAGCATCGGGTAACTCTGGTGCAGTTCCACCCGTCTTACGCGTACGAGGATTTTGTGAGAGGATTCCGACCCAAGCAGGTTAACGATCAACTCGTTTACGAACTCAAGGACGGGCCGTTATTGTTGGCTGCTGAACGAGCGCGTTCGGAACCGGCAGCAAAACACTTTCTCGTGATAGACGAGATCAATCGGGGCAACCTTGCTAAAGTCTTCGGCGAACTCTACTTCCTGCTTGAATACCGCGAAAAGTCGGTCAAGCTGCAATACATGCGAGACGACGAACCCGACTTTGACTTGCCCAAAAACCTGTACATCATCGGCACGATGAACACGGCGGACAGGTCGATCGCACTGGTGGACCTGGCATTGCGTCGGCGTTTCTACTTCGTGGAGTTCCACCCCGACGAAGAGCCCGTGAAGGGCGTTTTGCGTCGCTGGTTGGAGACGAATGGAAAGTCAGACTTGATGTGGGTCGCGGACGTTGTAGAGCGCGCGAACCAACTGTTGGAAGAAGACCGCCACGCCGCCATCGGGCCGAGTTACTTCATGAAGCCTGATCTTGATGAAACTATGGTTGAGCGCATATGGAAGCACAGTGTCCTTCCGTACATCGAGGAACGTAGGTTCGGTGGCGAGGAAGTTTCAGGGGAGTTCGGTCTCGAAAAACTAAGGGCAGAGACGCGATCATCCGGCGCTTCGGCGGGTAGTGACAGGGATGGGACCAATGAGAACGACATCGCGGGCGATGCGTCAGATTGATCTGAGGGAGTACGAACCGAGCGGCCACATTAAGTTGCCGGCTGTCGATCGCGACGCTCTCAAGGAATATCTGCCTTCGCTGAAGATTGAACTGGCGCAAGGCAAGGCTGACACCTATCAAATCACCCCATCTTCGGTGGTCGGCGCGATCGAAATTGGCGATCTAACGGTGCTGATAAAGCCAAAGATCGGGATTCCGAATCTGCTCTCGTTGGCATGCTACGCTATGGGCGCGTTTCGGCATCGAGAAAATCAGTTGTTCGATTTTGAAGAGGATGTTGAGGCGGTACCAGATACTCTCGCGCTTGCACTTGCCGCCGCTGCTCGCCGAGCGTTCTCGCGCGGCCTGCTACACGGCTACCTCACTGAGGAAGAAGCGTTGCAATCCGTGCGCGGTCGAATCCGCTTCGACGAGCAGTTGCGCCGTAGATTTGGATTACCTTTACCTATTGAAGTGACTTACGACGAGTTCACGGATGACATTGTGGAGAACCGACTTGTCAAGTCGGCAGTCCTTCGTCTAGGCGAGATGCGAATCCGATCAAGCCGGGCGCGCAGAGATTTGGGATGGGTCGCGGCAATGCTCGAGAATGTGTCGCATGCCGATTTCACTCCGAAGGATGTTCCCAAAGTCTCGTTCAATCAGCTCAATGACCACTACCGCGTCGTAGTCGAACTTTCGCGTCTCATCCTGCGAAACAGCTCGTTCGAATCCCGCCGTGGCCAGGTGCGAGCGTCTGGGTTCCTGATGGACATGAACAGCGTTTTTCAAGAGTTCGTGACTGTCGCGCTCCGCGAGGAACTGCGACTGTCTCCGAGTTCCTTCGGTGAGAAAGAAATCGCCAGTCTCGATAAGGCCGGAAAGGTACATCTCAGACCGGATCTGACATGGCGAGAAAGCGGTAACTGGCTATTCGTGGGCGACGCCAAATACAAGGTTGCCGATCAGTCGGTACCCAATAGCGACATATACCAGTTGTTGGCATACGTAACTGCGCTTGATCTGCCTGGAGGAATGTTGATTTACGCGAAGGGCGAAGCTAATCCAGTAACCCACCAGGTTAGACATTCCCGTAAGCAACTCGAAATTGCGGCGCTCGAACTGTCCGGTAGCCTTGACGAGATACTCGACGGCGTTAAGGACGTTGCAGGTAGAGTGCTGGCAATGTGCCAGACAGCGCGGAGGCACCGCGCCACCAATTGACCACTCCTTGGCAACTACATTAAACCAAGGTATGAGTTCTTCGTTCGCTAAAGCCGCAATCTCATGATGTGCCGGCGAGTGCCGGCCATGGCGATTTCTTTGAAGCCCAGACGCTCGAATGTACCGATGCGGCCCATGTAGCTGTAGCTAGGCGAATCGTAGTCGACGGGATAGGCTTCGATCACTTTGGCACCGTTGATTTTCGCGTAATCGATTGCGGCGTTGATTAGTTGGGTTGTCATGCCTTGTCGACGGTACGCGCTGCGGATGTAGAAGCAGGCGATTGACCAGACGTCTTCTGTGTCGGCCCCATCCGAAACGTAACTGCGAGTGCGGAGGTTCATGTAGGTCTCGAGCGGTGCGATAGAGCACCATGCGATGGGTTCGTCACCGTCGTATGCGAGGATGCCGACCGGGGTGTTGGCGGCGACGGTTTGGTGCAGGGCCTGTTTTTTGGCGGGAGAACTGGCGCGTCGAAATGCGGACGACATCGGTCGGAAAACCATGCACCAGCAGTGCTTAGGACCGCCGCGCGACTCGAAGAACCGCTCGAGGTCCGGCCATCGATCTGGAGTGACGGGAAGGAACTTCATCGCGGTCGAATCTCACTGGCCGTTTTGGCGATCGCTGCTCCGTAGAGGAAGATGAATGAGGCGATATAGGCCCAGATCATGAGGACTACGACGGAGGTGATGGGACCGTAGATGTTGGCTTGGTAAGTGTCATGGTTGTTGGCCCAGAAAAATACGTGTTTGCCGATTTCAAAGAGAATTATGGCGATGATCGCTCCGAATATGGCGTCGCGTTTTAGTACCCGGGTGTTAGGTATGCGGTAGTAGATGATGGCGAAGATGAAAGCCGTGATGACAGCAGGCAGAACAGTCGCGGCGATGCCTAGAACAATCGTTGCGAAGGTAGACAATCCATGCGTTACCGGGGCGGATTCTTGGCTGAGTTTGATCAGGGCTTGGATGACGCCGGAAAGTCCGACGGAAATCATGAATAACGCCACGACCACGGTCGCGAGGCTGACGCTCTTGATCGTGACCTGCACGACTTTGGTGTTTCGTATGCCGAACACGCGGTTTACAGCTCGGGTTGTGGCAGCGAAGAGTCTGTTAGCTCCGATCATGAGGTTTATGACGGCGAGAATCCCTATGGTGAGCGAGCCGCCCAAGAGACTATTGATGGCATCGTCAATCAGATCTCGCGATGCCGGGAAAAGGTAGTGAAGTGCTTCGCTGAGGACTTCAACAACGCCATCTGAGGGGCCGAGTGCGATGAGGAGCATCGCCATGAGGGCGACGAGTGGGAGTTGGGATAGAACGGTGAAGAATGCGAGTGATGCCGCGAGGTCGGTGCCATTGGCGTTTAGGAGGACTTGAACGGCGCGGATCGGAGCAATTAAGGGCCAAAGAAACGTGTACTTGGAAGTGATGTTGGCGGAATCGATCATACCCTACGTTGAATGGAGTTTGTGAGTCGAATAAACGTCAACGCGCCGCACCGGGGTCCCGATGCGGCGCGTGAATTGGCTCTTGAGAACCGGGTTCTAGCCGAAACTAGAAGTCCATCCCGCCACCAGGTGGCATTCCGCCGCCGGGCATGGGTGGCTCTGGTTGCTCGGTGATGAGCGCCGCCGTTGTCAGGATCATTCCTGCGACCGACACTGCGTTCTCAACGGCTGAGCGGGTGACCTTTGCCGGGTCTACGATGCCCATCGCCATCATGTCGCCGTACTCATCGGTCATGGCGTTGAAACCGAAGTTGAGGTCATCGCTGCTTGCGACGCGGTCGAGGATTACTGCACCCTCGAAACCGCAGTTGCCTGCGATGATGCGGATCGGCTCGCGCAGGGACTTCGAGAGTATCTGCACGCCAGTCTGCTCGTCTTCATCGTCGAAGGCAAGTTCGTCCAGTTTGTCGGCTGCGCGGATCAGGACTGAACCGCCACCGGGTACGATACCTTCTTCAACAGCCGCACGAGTCGCTTCCAAAGCGTCTTCGACACGTTGCTTCTTCTCCTTCATCTCGATCTCGGTGGCCGCGCCGACACGAAGGATGGCAACGCCTCCCGATAGCTTGGCGAGACGCTCTTGCAGCTTCTCGCGGTCGTAATCGGAGGTCGTGTCCTCGACTTGAGCTTGAATTTCGGCCATGCGACCACGGATGGCGCCTTGATCGCCACTACCGTCCACGAAGGTCGTGTCGTCTTTCTTGACAACGACCTGTCGACAACGTCCGAGGTCCTCGAGTGTCGCGGAGTCGAGCTTGCGCCCGATCTCGTCGGAGATGACGGTACCACCGGTCAGGATGGCGATGTCTTGTAGCATAGCCTTTCGGCGGTCGCCGAAGCCCGGAGCCTTAACGGCGACGCAGTTGAGCGTGCCGCGGAGCTTGTTGACGACGAGTGTTGCGAGTGCTTCGCCCTCGACGTCTTCGGCGATGACGAGAACGTTCTTGCTGGTCTGCAAGACCTTCTCAAGTAGCGGAAGCAGATCGGAAACCGCAGAAATCTTCTGCGAGGTGATCAGGATGTACGGGTCATCCAAAACAGCTTCTTGGCGGTCAGGGTTGGTCACGAAGTAGGGAGACAGGAAACCTCGGTCGATCTGCATGCCTTCCACAAAGTCCGTCTCGTAGGAGAGTGACTTCGACTCGTCGACGGTGATGACGCCGTCCTTGCCGACCTTCTCCATCACCTCGGCGATCAGGGTGCCCATCTCGTCGTCGTGCGAGGAGAGGACCGCCACGTTGGCGATCTGCGAGGAGCTGTCTACCGGGGTCGATTGACTCTTGATGGAGTCGCGGATGGTGCCCATGGCTTTTTCCATGCCACGCTTGATGGCCATCGGGTCAGCGCCGGCGGCGACGTTCTTGAAGCCTTCGGCTACGATCGCCTGCGCGAGGACGGTCGACGTAGTGGTGCCGTCTCCGGCATCGTCGTTGGTCTTCTTGGACGCTTCCTTGAGAAGCTGCGCGCCCATATTCTCGAACGGGTCTTCGAGGTCGACCTCTTTGGCGATGGTCACGCCGTCGGAGTTGACCTGCGGGGGGCCGAACTTCTTGTCAACGATGACGTTCTGACCGCGCGGGCCGAGCGTCTTCTTGACGGTGTTGGCGAGGACGTCTATGCCTTCCTTGAGCTTGGATCGAGCCTCCTCTTCAAATAGCAAATCTTTTGCTGGCATTTGCTTGTTTTCTCCTTAGTGTGTCGTTTTGTGCGACGAAATCCGTAATCGATACAGTATCGATCAGGGTTAACCGACGATCGCTAGGATGTCGGATTCGCGCAGAATCAGGTAGTCGTTGCCGTTCTGGCTGTACTCGGTACCGGCGTACTTCGAGTAGATAACGGTGTCGCCAACGTTCACACCCATCTCGATCAAAGCGCCTTCGTCAGTGGTCCTGCCCGGACCTACTGCGACGATCGCGCCCTGTTGCGGCTTCTCCTTGGCGGTGTCTGGGATGATGATCCCGCCCGGGCTGGTCGCCGCTTCCTCTTCGGCCGGCGAGACTACCACGCGGTCGCTTAGTGGTTTCAAGTTAACCGTCACTCGGTCTTTCCTCCTTGATGTTTCGTTCGTTCCGTCTTGCAGGCAGAGATTCAAATGAGACGCGAATTGCCTCAATCGAACCCGAACCGCTTGCGTCGAATTTCGTTAGCAGTCGACTATCGCGAGTGCTAACACCAAATTATATTTCGACAACTTCGATTCGCAAACACAATCCGCGTTGTAGTTGCCCCTTTCGTTGCGCGAAGGGGGCGCGAGCAAGCGAAGCCCAAGAGACCGACAACAAGAGCGGGGGATGCCCGACGCAAGTCATGCCAAACACGGCATGTCATTCCGAGCGCAGCCGAGGAATCTCCCCATATGTCCTTGAGCATCTAGGAGGAGTTACACACAGAACCCCAAGGCGGTAGCATCTAACAGCAGATATGGTCGAACAATTGATAATCGCCGCGGCGCGGATCGCTGGCTCTTTGCCCGTGCTTCGATGGGCGTTTTTCGGCGCGCTCCTAGCCATCGTCGTCGATTTCTCCGACCTGTTCATGATGAACCTGATCGACTTCGGCGAAGTCTGGGACTATCAAACCTTCGACAAGTGGATCGATCAGGTCTACATGCTGACCTTCTTATGGGTTGCGGTGCGGCAGTGGGATGGTCCGGGACGGACAGTGGCGATCTGGTTGTTCGCGTTTCGAGCGATTGGTTTCTTCGCCTTCGAATTCACTGGAGACCGGTGGGTGCTGTTCCTGTTCCCGAACGTCTTCGAGTTCTGGTTCGTAGCGATTGCTGCACAGCGGCACTGGTGGCCTGATTACGAATTCACTGCAAAACGGATATTCGTCTGGCTGTTAGTCTGCACCGCGCTCAAACTGATCCAGGAATACATCCTGCACATCTGGCAAGTGTTGGATAACTACACCGCGGTAGGCGTGGTGACGGCTTGGTGGGAGTTTTTGTCGGGGTTGTTCTGACCTTGAACCTTACGCCGAGAAGTTGAACTCCTGCCCAATCCCATTCGCCACCGCCTCGCGATAAACCAATGCCGCGCAGGAAATGTCTTGAATCGCTAGCCCGACGCTTTTGAAGAGAGTGATTTCGTCGTCGGAGGTGCGTCCGGGAGTGTCGCCGTTTACTACGTCGCCGAGGTTTCCTGCGATGTCTGACCATGAGTAGTCGCCGTCTTCGACTGGGATCTGGAGGTCGCCGGCTTCGGCTTTGCAGGCTTCTAGTTGGTCGCAGATGATTCGGGCGCGTTGGATTGTTGCAGTGTCGAGTTCTCGGACGCCGGGGGCGTGGGAACCGATGGCGTTGATATGTGCGCCGGGTTTCCACCAGTCGGCGCTGACGATGGGGTTCGCCGCGGTGGTTGCGAGGGCTACGATGTCCGACTCGCAGCATAGGGCTTCGCCGCTTTCGGCGAGTTGGACATCGAGTCCGGTCTGATCGGCAATCCAGTCGGCGAAGTCACGTCGGGATGCATCGTCGTCTAGGGAAAAGGTGAGGATGGTTTCGATGTTTGATGCTTCCGCGATGGCGATGGCTTGCTGTCGAGCTTGAACGCCTGCGCCGAGGATACCGCCGACCTTGGCGTCAGCCCGTGCCATGTGGCGCGTGGCGACGCCGGAAACGGCTCCTGTGCGGACCGCGGTGAGATATCCTCCGTCCATTGCGGCGACCACTTCGCCGGTCTTGTTGTCTTGGACGAGGATAGTGCCGATGGTTGTGGGGAGGTCGAATTTGGTTGGGTTGTCTTTGTAGACGGTTACGGCTTTGATGCCTAGGGATCCGCTTGTCTTGATGTATGCGGGCATGTATGCGATCCAACCGCCGACTTCAGGGTCGATCATGACAGTGCGCGGTGGCATCTCGGCGGTGGCATTAGCGAGTTCGCCGAATGCGGCTTCGACGGCGTCGATCGCCTTTGACATGGTTAGCACTTGTTGGACATCGGATCGGTTTAGGAGCAGGGCCATGGGGTAGGAATCTTTCGGTTTACGTCGATGTGAGTTTAGGTCTGGTTTTTTGGTGAACGTGAGAAATCATACAACTGACCAGCGACTTCGAGGATCATCTTCTGTCTATATGTGGGCAGTTCGGAGTTTCGCAGGTGGTCTAATGCTCGGCGTTGGGACATTAGAGGAAAGTCGCTGGCGAAGAAGATGCGGGTGCCGCCGACTAGCTTTTCGACGGTGTTGTAGATGTCGGGATCGTAGAGGAACGGGGATGCGGCGGAGTCGAACCAGACGTTCGTGAGAGTGTCGTTGACCTCTGGCATGTGTTTGTGGAAGGGTAATCCGCCGCCGAAGTGGGAAAAGATGAGGGCGTTATCGGGGTAGCGTTTGGCGAGCTGGGTTAGACGGTCGGGTGTCATGGTGCCCTTCCCGGGATATGCATGACCCAAGGGTTCGGAGCCGTGGATTACGACGAATGTGATTTTGTTGTGGGATTCGATGTGTTGTCTGGTGACGGACATGATGTCTTGGAGTCGGTCATACGGCGGCTCGACCCATCCTTGAGTGTCGGCGTGTAGTTCTCCGATGCCGCGGGCGCCAAAGTTGAGGCAACGTTCGGCCTCTTTGGGCGCGGCATCGTCGGACCAGAGGGGGTTTACGCTGCACAAAGGGATGAGGATGTCGGGATGTCGGGCGGCGGATTCCAGGAGGTAGTCGTTCGAGCGTTTTGCGAGGTCTTGGTCGGTCCATCCGAATCCGGCGATGACGGAGCGGTCTACCTCGGCGCGTTCCATCTCATTTAGGAGGTGTTCGGCCTGGACTATGCGAGCTTTGGGGTCGGCGAAGAGTTCAGCGAAAGTTCGATCGCGAGCGAGGGCTTCGTCGCGATGTTCGTTGAAGTAAGGGGGGAGGATATGGGTTAAAGCATCGACGATCATTGTGATTGAAAATGGTAAATCGCGGACGTCCACTCATCCACTCCGGGCTCTCACCCTAGCCCTTTCCCGCCCAGCAGGGGGGGCTTAGTGGGACGAGGCAGTGATGTTTGGAAAAGGAAAGGGACTAGATACGGTGGTAACCGGGCGGGGGCGTAGAATGAGGGATTGGCGGAGGTTGTCTGGCAAACATAATGGCGATGTGCGCTACCACTTCAGCACATTCGCCCCCTCCGCCGCATGGTCTGAATCCAATCGCTCGGAACAACACCATACCCAAATGTTACAGCATCGAGCGGTTATGCCGCGTCCTCAGCTAACTCGATGCTTTCGATAGATCCTTTGGCGTAGCTTCTCACGCTGATCTCTATATCGCGAGTTCCGCCATACCCCCAAGGCTTGGACTCGTATCTGACTCACAGAAGCATGTTGCGGGGTTCGTCTGTAATGAACTCAACGGCAGCATTTTCGATGGCGCACTTCGGGCGTGCCTCATCAAGCGCGTCGGGTAACGTTAGACCTTCTCCCACCAACTCTTCTCCATACACAACAATCCATCGACCTTGGCGTTGATCTAGTAACTCATCCCAGTGCGATTCGATGTAGACGCGGTCTTTCTCGAATTGCTCCAACACAGCGGCGACATCTTGTTGTTCAGTGGCCATTAGTCTCGTCTGACTTCGAATTTTCGCTTAACCCCCAGTAACGCGAATTATAGCTTCTATCAAGCTATGAGAGGCAACTATCCTGACGATACACCAGGCCTTGGTATAGGCTCAGATGTGGCAGTTGGATGGGCATCCCCCTTTGTCCTTCGGACATTTCCGGGGTCTGGTTTTATTCACACCAACGCCACATCGCGCAGCTTGATCGCTTCGCCGCCTTGTATAACCGTTGAAGCTCGATCCATATCCCGAATATTCGCGGCCGGATCTCCGCAGAACGCGGCAAGATCGGCGACTTTACCAGGTTTGATCGAACCGACCTCATCGTCGATGCCCAACGCTTCAGCGGTGTCGATGGTGGCCATTCTGAGGGCGTCCCAATTGCCCCAACCTAGGAGTTCAACGGCGGCCCATGCGTTTGCGGCTGAGCGGTCATGTGTGCCGTGCGCCATGCCCATGTCGAGGCCGTTGGTGAACCGGGCGCCTAGGTCTCGCATCTGATTCAGGTTCTGGTAATGGTCATCGTCTGTTACGGGCGATTCGGCTACCGACCAATGCACATTGAGTGGTGGTACTTCGCCAGCGGCGACGGCTTCTTTGCCCAACATCCCGTGTCCGATGGTCGGGTCTATCCATTGGCCTTGGTCAACGATGCGTTTGGCGGTGTCGCAGTCGAATTCGACGCCGCCGCTTGGGTCTTGGGCGAGCCATCGGGCGTGGATGAGGTGGGGTACGTTTGCCTCAACGCAGTTTTTGACACCGTCGGCGGACAGGCAGTGGGCGGCGACTGTGATGCCGGATCGTGCGGCTTCCCTGACGGCGACGGCTAGCGTTTCTGCGGGATATTGCGGTAGACGCGGGTTCGCGGTGGGTGTAAACATGCCGCCGGTGGACATGATCTTGATCGCATCAGCACCCTGACGGACTTGGTTGCGGACAGCTTTGGCGACCTCATCAGCGGTATCTGCTTGCGTTCCAAAGAACCAGCAGTGCCCGGCCGTGATAGTGATTGGCGTGCCCGCGACCAGCAATCTCGGACCTGGAATAGCGCCGTCTTTGATGGCCTTTTTGATCGCGAACGCCACTTCATTGCGCGAGCCGATGTCGCGGACGGTGGTCGTGCCGGACAATACGGCTTTACGCATCGCCGAGACAGCCCGCATCGTCAGCCGTTGGATGTCGTCCTTTTCCGCCAACGCCAAAGCCTGCGCGTCCTTCGTCGCGCTGCAATGCATGTGGCAATGAGCATCCACCAATCCCGGCATTAAAGAAACATCGCCAAGCCGCAACACTTCTGACGTTTCCTCGATATCCGACGGCAGACTTGACATCTGCAATACGTCCGCGATCTTGCCGTCTACGATCTTTACCGCGCTGTCAGACAGCCAACCCGTCATATCACCGTTCGACACGCGGTCTGCGATTACATATTTGACTGAGCCGGGCAAAGTGTTGCCAATCACTGTTGGCAGTGAGATTCGCTGAAAGCAGTTTACACACTACAGCGTTCAACATGTGCCGCGCAAACCGAAAAGAGCGCAGCAAATCACTTCAACTGACTAACATTCCCCCGCACAACCCTGAAGTTCTGCGCGCCAGCCAATCGCTCGCGTCCCACCAACGCGGTATCCGTCGCGGTCAATAACGTCTGCTCGTACTGTGATGCGCGTTCGAGGATGGTGCCTCGTCTGATACTGTCCATCTCAGAAAGCACATCGTCAAACGCGATTATGGGATCGCGGCGCGCGAACTCCGACACTAGCGATGCTTCTGCTAGACGCAACGACAACGCCGCGGTGCGCGCCTGCCCTCGCGAAGCGAACCGTCGAGACGGCGCACCCGCGATATCGATGCGGAAATCGTCCAGATGCGGACCGATCACCATGTGCCCAGACGACTGCTCTTTGCGCTTCGATGCCATCAACGCTTCATAGACGTGGTTGCGAAGCTCGCTTCCTTCGAGTCCCATCGATGCTGTGGCTCGTGCCGATGAGCCGAGATTCGGCAGGTAATTCAGACTGAGCGTCTCTCCCTCGCTCAACTCGGCGTGGATCGGCGCCGACCTAGTCTGCAACATTGAGATGACTTCGCGCCGCGTCTGGATGATCTTCACGCTCTCTTCGCAGAATCTACCGTCCCAAAACGCGATCTCCTCCTCGAAGTCCTGCACGTCCATCGATCCTCGAAGCAGCGCGTTTCGACTCGCCCTCACACGGTTGAGGCGAACGAGAGTCTGCACGTATTCGGTGTCGAACTGCCCGATGAGGATGTCCAAGTAGCGCCGTCGCACCGCCGCGGCTCCAAGGGCAAGGTCAAGATCACCCGCTTCGAATATGACCACGTTGGCACGTCCCACGAACTCTACTGGCTGAACCTTCACGCCGTTGATCCGCCACTCTTTGGTCTTCGAGTTCAATCGATTGAAGTTCTCCGCAGAACTCGGATCGATTTGCAAGTCGAACTGCGCGCGGATCGCTTCCGGACCGTTGTTGAATACGCCCAACACCTGAACGTGGCCGCCATCGCGCGCGATCGTGTGGTTGACGATCTCACGGTCGTTGCGCGCACGTAGCGACTTACCGACCGACAGCATGTGCAGGGCTTCCAGCAACCCGCTTTTGCCGTGACCATTCGCGCCGGTGAAGACTACTAGCCCAGGCGAAAGGTTGATATCAGTGTCGACGTGGTTTCTGAACCCGCTTAATTTCAGGCGAGTTAGGTGAATGACAAACCCCTTGAATGCTAGTGACAGGTGGCGACGCAATCCTCGCTACCCCGATATGCGTATCATAATCACAACGGTGACCAATTCGTGGCACTTCTTCCCCTGAACAATCCACGCACGGCGCGACTCAACCCAAACATCATGCGCAAAATCCAGATCGCCATTGGCGCAATCGCGTTGGTCATCCTCACGGCCGCGTGCGGTACCGAGTCCACCGACCCGCCAACCTTAACGCTCGCGCCCGAACCGGTCGCCACGGCCACTGAACGCCCTGCAGACACGCCCGAACCTACGCTAACTGAGGAACCGATCGATCAGGCGACCGAGAAACCCGCACCGACGATGCCTCCGCCAGCTACCGAACCGCCAGCACCCAAGCAAGAACCCGTAGCCGCCACCGCTCCCGAACGCGACCTCGACATCGTAACGTTGTTGCCATTCGATGGCATCCCAGCGATCGACAACCCCGGTTTCTTCCCAGACCTCGAGACCGCCAACATGTTCTATAACGACGGCGAACTTGTGCTGGGTGTCGAGATCGATGGCGATGCTCGCGCCTATTCGGTTCCTCTACTAAGCAGTCACGAAATCGTGAACGATGTGGTGGGAGGCAAACCCATCGCGGTCACTTGGTGACCGCTCTGTTTCACTGGAATCGGGTATTCCAGAGAAGTAAACGGAGAAACGCTGACATTTGGTGTCTCCGGCAAACTCACCATGAACGCGCTCATCATGTACGACCGCCAGACGCGCTCGCTCTGGAGCCATTTCCTATCCGAAGGCATCGAGGGCGAATACAAGGGTGTGAAACTGACCAACGTCCCTCTCGTTCTCACAACTTGGGAGGAGTGGCGAACATCCTTCCCGGAAACAAAGGCACTGCTCAAAGGCGAATCCAGCTTCGATCCCTACACCAGCTACTACATGCGCGGCGACGCCGGAGTTATCGGAGAAACGAACCGAGATGAACGACTATACGGCAAGGAAATCGTGCTCGGAGCCGGCTTCGATGACGGAGCGATAGCGTTTCCCCATACCGCTCTGCAAGAAGAGCAAGTTATAAATACCGAGATCAATGGCGAACCAGTAGTCGTCTACTACGAATCGCAGACTAACACCGCGATCGCGTACTCGAGAACAGTGGACGATGAGGCGTTGGAGTTTTCGCTCGAGATCGAGGATGAAGAAGACGGGGTAACACGGCGATGGATGGTCGACGATTCCGGTTCGAGATGGTTGCCCCTCAACGGTCAAGCATGGAGCGGCGACTTCCAAGGCACCCGACTCGAGCCAGTTCACGCCGTCAACGTATTCTGGTTCGCATGGAGCGATTTCTACCCTGAGACGGAGATATATGGGCAATGAGCGTCGATCTAAGAGGTTGGATTCGCGATGTTCCAGATCACCCTAAACCCGGGATCCAATTCAAAGACCTGACTCCCATCTTCGCCGAACCCGCGGCTTTTCGTGCCGCCATTAACTGGTTCGACGATCAGGTGCTAAAGCTCGATCCCGATGTCATTGCCGCGATCGATGCCCGCGGTTTCGTATTCGCATCGCCTGTAGCCGACCGGCTAGGCATTCCGCTCGCACTGGTCAGAAAGAGCGGCAAGTTGCCACCGCCAGTCATCAGAAACCAATACTCTTTGGAATACGAAGACCTTTCGGCTATCGAGATAAGATCAGACGCCTTGACAGAAGGGCAGCGCATCGTCATCGTGGACGACTTGCTCGCGACTGGCGGAACCGCAGTCGCAGCGGCCGAACTCGCCGAGGAACTTGGCGCCCGTGTCGTAGCGCAGATCTTCTTGGTCGAACTCGGATTCCTAGATGGTCGCGAACGCATCACAAACCGCGACCCCAATTGTCAGGTCGTCGCCCACATCGTCTACGACTGATCACGCGAAAGCCGAATATCCACCAATCGCGCCCCGACGTAAAGCCCGGCAAACTCGATCACCGTCAACAAGGCGATGAACAGCGTCGCCTCAAGGAAGAACCGCTCCGGGAACAGCAGTAGCAGGTAGTGCCGGAACGGATCCAGCTGCCACAAGTCGTTGGCGAAACTCAGCAAGTGGAACTGCGTGAATATCCACGTGAAGTCGATTATCGCAACCACTACTACCGCGGCGATGATGAGTCCCCAAACCAACGCGCACCATCGCAACCAACGCACCATCGATGCGAAGAATTCCCGCCGACGGATCAACAGTCCGAGGACCGCACAAGCCAACAACACGACGCCGCTCCATACCGACACCGCAGCCACATAACCCATCAAATCCTTCACATCGATCATGTGAAGGATTTCACGCTCATCAAAGAGACTAACCACCCCTCGCGACGTGTTAATCCGCACATCCAAACGCTCGGCGTCGTTCGCGAAGTAGCCCTTGATCTGATCCGCCGCAGAATCCAACTCCGACACCGGCAACCCCGTCCGCTCCGAAACCCCGTTGCGCCACCAGTTGTACGTGTAGAGCCAATCCGAATCCGTTATGTATACGACGTTGATGGCGATGAGAAATATCGGCAACAGCGCGGCGAACACAACGCCGAGCGCCAACATACTCCATCCCGACACCTTCAGTTCACTCAATCTAGTCACAAGATTTAATGCTAGTAAACCTCGCTTTACTCTGTTCACGCGGAAATGCCAGAACTGGGATGCAGAGAGTGCCGGCATAAGCGGCATGCAAACACGTAAGAGCACGTTTCATCCCTACCATTGCTCCTCACATCATTCCGAGCGCAACAAAAAAGGAACTCTCCCTCCCTTTTCGCTCCAGCGAAGGGAGATACGGAGCGAAGCCAACGCAGGAGGATGCCGGCCCCAAGTCATTCCCAGCATCACGCGTCATTCCTCCCGCTCCATACCATTCCGATCCCCTCGCGCTGTCATCCGAGCGTAGCGAGGAATCTCCTCGCCCCCTCCCCTTTTTGCGTCAGAAAAAGGGGGACGCGGAGCGAAGCGAGCACGCAGGGGGATGCCCCATCCTTCAAATCCTGTCCATCCTAGTTCATACACCCCCCCCCCCCGACACAACTGACCCACATCATCTGTCAATGGTCGGGGCAACAGGATTTGAACCTGTGACCTCTTGACCCCCAGTCAAGTGCGCTGCCAGACTGCGCCATGCCCCGACT
>DAOUJE010000041.1:0-23708 GCA_034423055.1 Dehalococcoidia bacterium
ACAGACGGCCAAGGCGGTCAGGTCCGTCGCATCAACTGGGACGACGACGATCTGGACATTTTCGGCTCCGACTTCGTGTGGCCTGTCCAGATGATCCGAGATGACGATGAAAACTGCTACATCTCCGACGAGGGCAACCACACCATCACTGTGTGGCGTCCATCCGATGGTGAATTGCTCAACACCTGGGGCACACATGGCAGTGAACCCGGGCAACTGAATCGGCCATCCGGCATCGCGTGGGACAATGACGGCAACATGCTGGTGGTCGACACGCAGAACCATCGAGTGCAGAAGTTCACAGCGTCGGGCGAGTACATCAACGGTTTCGGTGAGTTCGGCACCGACGACGGTCAGTTCAACTACCCATGGGGCGTGGGAGTCGATCCGCACGACGGCGCAATCTATATCTCGGACTGGCGCAACGACCGTTTGCAGAAGTTCGATTCGGATGGCAACCACATTTGGACTGTTGGTTCGAGTGGTGACGACATCGGCGAATTCAATCGACCAGCCGGCGTGACAGTGGATCGGCACGGCGATGTATACGTGGCTGACCGTGGCAACCACCGTGTGCAGCAGTTCGATCTCAACGGACGCTACGTCGATCGGTTCATCGGTGACGGTGTGTTGTCAAAGAGCGGCAGGATTTACATTCTTTCAAGCACCACAGTGTTGCGGAACCGCGAATCGGCAGAACTGGAGGTCACACGTCGATTGCGTGGTCCGGCGATGATGCGCTTCCACAACGACCCCAAGCGTGGCGATCTCATGTACATCGCCGACTTTGGCTGCCACCGCATCCAGGTTTACCGCAAAGATGCGTACGAGTTAACACCAGAGCAGATCGCGCCAGTGCCTACTGCGCCGACGCTTTACACGGTCTAAGTAGCCAGCACGATCCGATCGACTAGGTTGGGACTGTCAGCCCAGCCCCAATCTCTCCTCCACACCCGCCAAAACGTCGCGTGCGATTTCTAATGCGCGCTCCGAATCCAGTGCCTCGTGGGTTTCGCATGGTGCGCCGCCGATAAGCGTCTGTGGGTAACGTGCACCGACGTAGTGCTTGTCGAGCAATCCGGCGATCGACTTGACGAACTCGAAGGATTGGTCGAAGGCTGTAGCGTCGGCGCAGAGGTCCGCCAAGGCGTGTCCCCAGACGTGCTCAGCGCCATGGTTGTATAGGAAGGCGACGACGGCCTTCTCTGCCGATTGGTGGGACAAGAAGCAGGCAAGCGCATGTCTTCCGGCCTCAGCATTGGCTGTAGCGGCTTCGAGGTCGTTTTTAGACTGAACCAACCAGCTGCGCGGCACATGTTTCAGCGAGGAGTAATCGGTCATGGCGATCCTTCGGTCGTGATCTAGAAGATTGAGTTGATTGATGACCAGTTAACGAGGCTCAGTGAAGAGGGTCGCCGTATTGCTGCGCCTGGATCAGCAATGGGTCCGATTCGGCCAACTCAAAGAATTCGGTTTCGGTATAGACGTGAAATGTTGTGCCGACGGAAGGGCGCAGGTGACTGACCCAGAAGTCTGAACGTCGGTGAAATGGTTCGTCGGTCTCCTGAACCACTACTAACTCGAGAGTGGTGTCGGGTTTGGTTGGTTCGCCACTGACCAGATCGCCGATGAGTATCAATCGGGTCATTCCGAGCCGCGGCATCTCTTCGGTATAGCGTTGCAACTCAGCTTCGAGTATGCGTCGGCGTTGGCTGCCAAAGCCGAACATCATTGGGGACATGGAGGAACTCGTGTGCGTAGATCGGACGTTCCC
This sequence comes from Dehalococcoidia bacterium, assembly GCA_034423055.1. Taxonomy (GTDB): domain Bacteria; phylum Chloroflexota; class Dehalococcoidia; order Lucifugimonadales; family Lucifugimonadaceae; genus Bin127. The sequence continues at coordinate 1,775 of DAOUJE010000041.1, forward strand.
ACTAACCCTAACAGTGAAAACAACAAAAAGAGGCGGGTGGCACCACCGGGACAGGCTTGGATTGCCTATCCGAGTGATGCCACCCGCCGGGAGGTGTCTCAGACTATAGGTCGGAGAGCACCCCGCATTTCTAACTCCGTCGCGTTGAGACGAATCTCACCGCTGGGAAGTTTTTAGGGGGATCTCGCCTAAGTCGAGACACCTCTTCTACGGCTATATGCCATTACCTAGACGTCCCTCCTTTCATTTCGTATCCGGCTCGTGGCCCGATTGCCACCGCCACGGCAAACCAATGGTTAGGCTCGCCGGCACGCTAATTATAAAGGACGCGGGCGTAATGTCCAGCGAAATTCGGCGACAACATTGATCGCCGAATCGCAGGGGAGTTGCGACCCGCGCCTGTGGATCACCCGGTTTGGGTTAGCCGATCTGCTTTTCGAGCGTCTCAGCATCGGCTTTCGAAAGGATGCGGAACACCTTGTTGCCGGCGGGCGAGACACCCTGAACAGCCTTGCGACCATTCTTCATGGTTACGATTTCCGGGTTCTGAACCGGGACCGTAGTCTTCTCTTTTACCGAGTATGCGGTGATTTCCATGTGCTACCTCGATTCCTAATCGCAGTGGTACTGCCGAGTTTGCTTAAACTCGATATGCGGTTAGATTATAGAAATCGGGCTTTAAGTTGGGAAACAGCGCATGCATTCACTGTGTCAAAGCTAGGTTTTTCAGGGCTTTAAGGGGTTTTGACGCATGTTCATCCGACATTTGCGAAGGATCGCTTGATCCGGTCAGCGGCTTCGTCAAGGGCGGATTCTGCTGCATGAATATAACCGGGTTGACAGTTGAATCCATGTAGCACCCCTTCGTATCGGGTCAGTCTGGCGTCATTACCCGCATTTTTCAGCGCAGCCGCGTAGTCTTCCGCTTCGTCTCGAAGCACATCGCATTCGGCGACGATCACCGTCGCGTCGGGCAGGCCCGTTAGATCGTCGGCTTGAATGGGAGAGGCGTACGGGTTCGATCCATCGCCGTTTGGACCGAGGTAGTTATCCCAGAACCATTGCATACCGACCTTGGTAAGTCCGTATCCGTCAGCGAACTCGTTGTAAGAACCACGTTCGAAGTTGTGGTCGATGACTGGGCAGAACAGCACCTGGTGGGAGATGTTGGGTTCTCCGCGGTCTCGAGCCATCAACGAGACCGCGGCTGATAGATTGCCTCCTGCGGAGGTGCCAGCGACCGCCAGTTTCGAAGCGTCCCCGCCGAACTCGTTCGCATTTTGCACTGCCCACTGAGTAGCGGCGTAGCAATCGTCCGCGGCACCCGGAAAACGTGTCTCCGGTGCGAGGCGGTACTGGACGGATATGACGAGTCCCCCGACTCGATTGGCTAGCCCGCGGGAAGTCGGACCTTCCAACTCGTAGCTTCTGATCGTCCATCCTCCGCCATGAAAAACCATGATCACGGGATAAGGCGGTTCCGCACCCTCTGGGACGTAGATACGCAAGGGGACTTCGCCGCCGGGTCCATCAATTTTGCGGCGGATGACCTTCCGCACGGGTTCAATGGCCGGTTTCATGATCTGGTTGCGCCGCTCAGAAGCGGCGCGCAGCTCTTCCGCCGAGCACTCGCCAAAGGCCGGCATATCGAGCGTCGCCGCCTTCTCCATAAAGTCAACAGTGTCGGGGGTAAGGCGTGGGTCGTTCATCGTTTGGTTTTCTGAGAGTGATTCGGTGATGTCGGGTTCCTAGAACCAGTTTTCTTTGTCGACCAAGTTACGGAGCGGCTCGCCCGCGGCGAAACGGCGCATATTGTCGGAGACGACCTCGTAGCGACGTTCGCCAAGGTGTCGGCCTTCGTCGGCAGCGATGTGGGGCGTCAGGATGGTGTTAGGCGCGTCCCAAAGCGGGTGATCGGCGGGAAGAGGTTCGATTTCGTAGACATCGAGACCTGCGCCTCCGATGCTGCCGCTACGGAGGGCGTCGTTGAGATCGTCGAGCTTGGTCGTCATTCCGCGACCGATGTTGATGAAGATCGCCGTTTCTTTCATCAGCGCGAATTTGCTCGCGTCGAACATTCCTTCGGTTTGTGGCGTGTGAGGAATGGTGAGCACAACGAAGTCGGCTGCTGGCAAAACATTGTCAAGTTCCGAGGGATCGCGCATTTCGTCGACATGGTCTTTCGCACCGGGCGATTCCCATCGAGCATCGACGCCGACCACGTTGCAGCCAAGGGCTTGGCAAAGTCGCGCGGTTTCAGTGCCGATGCCGCCTACGCCTACGATAAGGACAGTGGATTCGGGTAGGAAGATGTTGTTGTATTGATCACCGAGGAGTTTGTTCCAGTTGCGATCGCGCTGCTGGTCGCGGTAGATGTTGAGATGCTTGACGAACGAGAGCATCATAGCGACGATGTGAACTGAGATATGGTCGTTGTAGATCTCGCGGAAGTTAGTGACCTGGACGGGATGCTCAATCAGTTCGTCGAAGTAGTAGCCGGCGGGTGGTGCCGCGGCTGGAGCTTGAAGCCAGCGGAGGTTTGTGGCAGCGGCTACGAGTCTGGGATTCATAGTCCCAAATGCAGCATCGGCATCAGCGAGTTCTGCTACAGCTTCATCTTCATTAGCCGGGGCTACTAAGTGGGCATCGGGGATCGAATCTTGCAGTCTGGCTATGAAGTCGAGGTTATGTTGTGAGTTCGGGGGAAGGAACACCATTTTGAAGGGCATCTGAGCATGTCACCTTTGCGTGTTGTGGTTGATTTCGGGGGCGAACGGTTTTGAGATGTGCTGATCGTTGAAGCGGAACCCGTCTACAGCAATGATACAGAGCAACGAATCTGAGATTGGATTATCCTTTACGCATGGGTGCTCGGATGCTGGAGTGCTTGCCGAGATGCCATCGAAGTTGGTGTAGGGCTGGCGTGAGTGTAGATGAAATGATCGAGATTGTCCGTTGAAGATAGGCGACTTTCAAATAGACACCGATCCGTCGACCTTCGAGTCGCCGCACTGCATCGTAACGTTGCGGCCTTGGGTGAACGTTGGCAATGTTGGGCGGATCGTGGTTAACCGATTTGGTCGAATGTACGGCGCGAAGAAGGTCGGTGCGCTGGAACGTCCGGGCAAGTTTTACGACCATACCCGCTATCGCCCCAGAATCCGGATGAAGCGTGGCGAGCGGACGTTCCGAATTCCAAATACCGAAGTTGTCGCGGCGCGTGTTCTGGACGGTCAAGACATCGTGATTCTCAAACTCTTGGAACCGCATGCCTGGTCCGAAGATTTCAACGATTCGGTTCTGGAGTTGCTGCGAGCGTTCAATGTTGAGCGTTATGTTCTGGTCGGTTCGATGTATGACTCCGTGCCGCACACGCGTCCGCTAAAGGTAACTGGTTCAGCGCGTGGATGGGAACCGCCGAGTCAGTTCAAAACTGGCGTGAGATTGGGCAGGAGCCGCTACGAGGGACCAACTTCAATGGTGTCCCAGTTGACCGAGCTCGCCAGGACGGAACTGGATCTGCAGACACTGTCCATGATCGTGCATCTGCCGCTATACCTGAAACTCGACAACGACTACGTCGGTGCATCGCGGATTTTGTCAGTGCTTTCGGAGATCTACGAGGTTCCGATGGATCGCATGCCCGAGATTCGAATGGGCGAGACGCAATATTCGCAGGTTCAGATATCGAGTGCCGACAATCCGAGGTTGGCGCAACTTGTCGCCCGACTAGAGTTGGAATACGATGCGGAAGAAGCGGAACCGGCGGAAGAGGAAGAGGTGGAGTTGTCGCCGGAGGTGGAGGAGTTTCTCCAAGACCTGTCGCGCGGTTGGGAAGACGACGAAGGTCGTAGATGATGTCGAGCGTTGGCGGTACTGATGATCAGCCAACGCTCAACCAGAGTTCGTAAAACTTCTACAGCTCGCGAACTTCGACGCCCGCAACCCGCTCAACAAAACGCAGGATACCGGAGTGGTCGTTTCGACCGTCGCCGTTGACCACCAAAGCTGTTAGAACTTGCTGCAGGTTGGCGGTTACTTGAAGAGGCACGTTCAGCGCGCGTGCTGTCTCCATTGCGTTGTTGATGTCCTTGTAGTGGAGTTCGATGCGGAACCCGGGCTCGAAGTTTCGGCTTATCATCATCGGGGCTTTGGCGTTCATCACGTTCGAGCCGGCGAGGCCGCCTTGGATGGCTTCGAAAACGGTTTGCGGGTTTACGCCAGCCGCAGTCGCGAGAACGAGTGCCTCAGCAAGCCCATGGATATTCGCTCCGACAACGATCTGATTTGCCAGCTTGGTAACGTTGCCCGCGCCGTGAGCGCCGCATAGAACCGCCGATTTGCCGACCACATCGAACAAGGGCTTGGCGCGTTCGAAATCGCTTGCGCCGCCGCCGACCATGATTGCGAGGTCGCCCGAGATCGCAAATGGTTCGCCGCCGGAAACCGGTGCGTCGAGGAAGTTGATGTTCTTCTCGGCAAGTCCAGCGCCGAGTTCTTGGGAGACACCGGGCGCGATCGAGGACATGTCGACGACCAGATCGCCTTCGGATGCGCCCTCAATGATGCCGCCTTCGCCTAGGATTGCCTGTTTTGCTTGTGGTCCGTCCTGAACCATAGTGATCACGACATCGGTAGCGCTCGCTACTTCTGCACACGATCCAGCGCCGGTTGCACCAGCTTCCACAAGCTCCTCTATAGGATCCGGGAAGATGTCGTAAACGGTCAAATCGTAGCCCGCGTTGATCAGGTTTTTCGCCATGGGTTTGCCCATGATTCCGAGCCCGACGAAACCGATTTTTTCTGCCATGTTGCTTCTCCTATGAAAGTCGGCGTAGGTATTGGTCGCCCGATATTTCCGCCTCGATCGAATCATCTATCGCATCAATCGATGGTACAACCCATTCGCTTGGCCTCGACGCTAATCGTCGTCTTTCCAGAATCGTTCCTCTTCGAAGTGGAAACCGGTTTCGGCGTATCGCTCCTTGACATCTTCGATCATGCCGGGATGGCCGCAGGCATAGATGACAGTTTCAGCCGGTTCAAGGTTGTGGTCGTTGACGAACTCTTCGACCAGCGTGTTGATACGTCCAGTAGCCCCTTTCCAACCGTCGTTTCTGGACTCGGTCGGTCGACTCACCGAACTGAAGAACTCGATATTACGGTGGGCGTTGGCGAGGCCTTCGAGTTCATCGTCGTATCCGAACTCGTCGAGATAACTAGCGCCTTCCAGGACATAGAAGTTGTAGTCTTCGCGTTCGATCGGGCCGTCGGCATTCCATTCGGGATCGTTGAGCAACTTCCTCAACATCGAAACATAAGGCACGATCCCGGTTACGGTTCCGACCATGACGTGGTTTTTGAATTCGGGTTTGAAGACGAAAATGCCTTTAGCGCGCGGGCGCAAGGTCAACTCGGTTCCCACCGACAGGTCAAACAGAACCGGAGTCAAGTTGCCATCGGGTGGCGGGACCAGCTCGATGAAGAGCTCGATTTCAGGTTCATCGGGAGATGAGGCGATGGAGTATGGACGCTCGATGCCTTCCGCGCCGATGGTGCAGTACTGGCCGGGCTTGAAATCAAAACGCTGTGCGGGTTTCAACCAGATTTTCCACAAATCCTCGGTCAAGTCGATGCGGCGCGTGATTTCGCATGTGGTGAACCGCCCTCGCAGGGCTGGTTTTTGTGTCTGTTGCTGTTGCGTCATGTTGCTTCCTGCATTCAAAGTGTTGCGTGAATCAGGTTACAACAATGCGTTTAGACAATGCCGAAATGAGATGCAAGCGAATGCTGGTGATACCATGATTGCACGATTTCAGAGAAGGAATTGTAGCCGTCAATTCGCGATGAAGTTGACAACCGCTTGACTCGATTGGAGTATCGTCATTCATTGGGGCGATTTATCGAGGGAGACAGAAATGTCAGGACCAAATCCTGGAGTTGCATACAGCATTACCGTGAGGGCCGAGTATCCGAACCGGCCAGGGATGTTGGGTTTGATTACGTCGGCGATCGGCATGTGCGGCGGCGATGCAGCCGCAATCGACGTTGTTTCGACCGACGGCGGCAACATGATCCGCGATTTCACCATCAACACCTCAGGTGAGGAACATTCCAGGCGTGTTGTAGAAGCGATCTCGGCGATTGAAGATGTCTCAGTCAACACCGTTTCGGACGCCACGTTCTTGATGCACGTTGGCGGAAAAATCGAGATGCGTTCGACGGTGCCTGTCGTCACTCGAGACGACATGTCGAAGGCTTACACTCCGGGCGTCGGACGCGTCTGTATGGCGATTCACGAGGACCCCGACGCGGTGTGGGCGCTAACGGGTAAAGGTCATACAGTCGCGGTCGTGACGGACGGCTCGGCGGTCTTGGGCCTAGGAGACATCGGTGCCGCGGCATCACTTCCGGTGATGGAAGGCAAGGCGTTGCTGTTCAAGGAGTTCGGTCGCGTTGACGCGTGGCCGATCTGCTTGGATACCAACGATCCGGACGAAATTGTTGCAATCGTGACGGCTATCGCGCCCGGATTCGGCGGCATCAACCTCGAGGACATCAGCGCGCCTCGCTGTTTCCAAGTTGAAGATCAGCTCAAGGAGCGTCTCGACATACCGATTTTCCATGATGATCAGCACGGAACCGCGGTTGTCGTACTGGCAGGGCTGATCAACGCATTGAAGCTAGTAGACAAGAAACCGGAAACGTTGAAGACCGTCGTGCTGGGGGCCGGAGCCTCAGGAACTGCGAGCACGAAGATCATGCTGTCGTACGGCGTAAAGGACATCGTCGGATTTGACAGACAAGGCGCGTTATCACGCGACCGTAACTATGACGGGAATGTGATGAAGCAGTGGTTCGCAGACAACACGAACCCTGAGAACATGAGTGGATCGTTGTCCGAATGCATCAAAGGCGCGGACTTCGTACTCGGTCTAGCCGGTCCCGGTCTTCTTACTCGGGAACAGGTTGCCAGCATGTCTGACGAGGCCATAGTGTTCGCTCTATCGAACCCGAACCCAGAGATCTTGCCGGAGAACATCCCTGACAACGTTCGCATCATGGCGACGGGCCGAACGGACTATCCGAACCAGATAAACAATTCTCTTTGCTTCCCAGGCCTGTTCCGCGGAGTGTTGGATGTTCGCGCTTCGGACATCAACGAGGAGATGAAGATCGCGGCTGCCCAGGCGATTGCCGATGTGATACCGGCGGAGCATCTCGATCCTGATTTCATCGTCCCGAGCGTGTTCGACAGAAATGTTGCGCGTAACGTTGCTCAGCGCGTTGCGATAGCGGCGCAAAATACGGGAGTGGCGCGGAGACGCAGGCGGCAGACGGATGAGGTCTATGCGACGATGCGCTCGCGTTAGAGTCAGAACATGACCCGGCTGGCATTTGAACTATGAGTTACGACGCGATAGTAATTGGCGGCGGCATCAGCGGATGTGCCACAGCATACTATCTCTCATCCGCTGGCCACAGTGTCGCTCTCATCGAGAAGGATTCAGTCGCCGCGCACGCGTCAGGCTTTGCATTTGGCTCGCTACATACCCAGTTCCAGCCGCCTCACGGCAGCCCGCCTGTCGAATGGTTCCGTTCAGAATCGATCGATCTTCATCACGCGTTGGCGGAAATACTTCCTGAACAATCAGGCGCTACCTATCATTTCGAGGAAAAAGCTGGCTTGGTACTCGCGTTTGACGATGATGAAGCAGCGCAGTTGAAACCGTCGGGCGTCGCTGGATTTCTCCGCGACGTGTGGCCAGAAGACCGCCTTGATGTTCGATGGCTAGCATACGGCGAACTCAGCCATATCGAGGCTCGGGTTTCGACCGAAGTTGTCGGAGCTCTCTACCTCGGTGGCACGAGAGAGATTTCCCCGAGCGGCTTTACCAATGCGCTTTGGGCGGCAGCGAAACGTAACGGCGCGGAGATGATACGTGCCGAGGTGTTGGAAATAAACATCGCAAACGGCGCGGTATCCAGTGTAAACACTGTCGATGACACCATTTCTGCTGGCATCGTCATTCTGGCCGCGGGGGCATGGAGCCGCACGTTGCTCAGCCAGGGCGCCTCAACATCTCACATCGACCTTCCTGTATTCCCTTTGAAAGGCGAGATACTGCGCTACGATCTGGGCGATGAACCTCCCCTTCCTGTCTCGCTCTGGTGGGGTTCAGATTACGCATCGTCCAAATTGGACGGTTTATTACACGTTGGAACAACCCACACCGATGCCGGATTCGATGAGAACCCGTCGGATTCAGGTCGAGACGCGATCCGAAATTCAGTTGAACGTGCACTCCCGTTTCTCACGCAGAAGCGGATCTCGCAACAGACTGCGTGCCTGCGTCCGGCAACCTTGGACGGGTTACCCATCATCGGCGAAATACTGGAAGCACGAGGCCTCATCGTAGCGACCGGCGGCGGCCCGATAGGTATCGAGCTGGGACCCGCAATTGGGAAATTGGCCGCCGACATCGCAACTGGTCAAAGCGAAAGCAACTCGAGATACAACGAGTTCAGTCCTCAACGCTTCTCGTGATAGGATCGATTCTTAGAACGAACCAGCAGTTGTAACTGGAGTCGACAACCCGCTTATTCCCCGATCGTGACAGCATAGGCCTTTAAATCAGTCCCGTGTGGCTGGCAAGGTGCGAGATCTTTCCGTGTAAGTGACTTACGCCGTTTAGGCATAGGCGCGTATACCTTAACGAAACACAACGCCCTCGTCGGTCAACGACGAGGGCGTTTCGTTTTAGGCCAAGCGCGCAACGGCGAACATCGCACCGTATGTCTGAAAGTGACCAAAACCTCGAGCGGAACCTGATGACCGGGTCCGAGATGCGCCGAGCGTTGGCCCGCATGGCGCACGAGATCATTGAGCGCAATCACGGGGCCGAAAATCTCCTGATCGCTGGCATCCCGACTCGAGGCGAATACATATCGGTACGACTAGCGGATCTGATCGAGCGGTTTGAGTCGGTGCGTCCTCAAACCGCGGTCCTCGATCCATCGGCGTTTCGTGATGATTCGCATCGCAGACACGTGAACGGGTCGAATGGGGCAGAACCTATGAACGGCATGGGTGATACCGACGTGGTTGGGATGCGTGTTGTGGTTGTCGACGATGTATTCCATACCGGACGTACGGCGCGTGCCGCGTTGGACGCGTTAATGCAATCGGGGCGTCCAGCGTACGTCCAACTGGCAGTGCTCATAAATCGAGGACATCGCGAGTTGCCGATCAACCCTGATTTCGTTGGTCGAAACGTTCCGACGTCGCGCACTGAACGCGTTCATGTTCGCTTGGAGGAGGTCGACGGCGAAGATCGTGTAGCAATAACCCGCAATGTTCCAACACCTCGAAACGGAGGTGTTCGCCAGTGACGCTGACTTCGGACAACGTTTCTCAACAGGGGGTAGCGGTGCTGAACGCGGATTCCAAACACCTTCTCGATGTCGATTCTCTGACTCCCGAACAGATCCATAAACTCCGAGAGCGAGCCAGCGAGTTCCGCCAACTCCGTGCATCTCAGCCATTCAAATCGGATTCCTTGCGCGGCGGATCAATCTACACCCTCTTCTTCGAGAACAGTACCCGTACACGGGTATCGTTCGAGCATGCGGGGAAAGCGCTTGGCGCCGATGTCATCAACATCGCCGCTTCGACCAGCAGTGTCAATAAAGGCGAATCTCTGCTCAACACAGTGCTCACACTCGACGCTATGGGTATCGACGCGCTGATCGTGCGTCACCCACATTCTGGCGCGCCGCACTTCATCGCTCGCCATGTCAATGCGGTCGTCATCAACGCTGGCGACGGCGCGCACGGACATCCTACTCAAGCATTGCTCGACGTTCTGACGTTGCAAGACCATCTAGGCAACCTGAAAGGCGCGAAGCTGGCATTGGTGGGTGACATCCTCTACTCCAGAGTCGCTCGATCCGACATCATCGCGTTTCGCAAAATGGGTGTCGAGATTTCAATCGCAGCCCCCCCAACGCTGCTACCTCATAACTGGGCTCCGGGTGAGAACTCCCTCGGTATCCCAGACAGCGAGGTGACCGTCCACGAATCGGTCGAGGACGCGGTCCGCGACGCTGATGCCATCATGTGCCTTAGGTTGCAACTCGAGCGGCAAACGTCTGGTCTGCTTCCAGATGTGAACGAATACTCCCGCGTCTGGGGCATCAACGCCCAACGTCTGGCATTAGCGAAGCCGGGTGCACCAGTGATGCATCCCGGTCCGATGAACGAAGGACTTGAGATCAGTACCGATATCGCTCACGGTTCGTTGAGCTTAGTTGAAAACCAAGTTGAAAACGGCGTGGCGATGAGAATGGCCGTGTTGGAGCACTACTGCGGTCCCATGAGGGAGATCTTGTGAGCCAGCAATCACGCCCACTAGTTATCCGAAGCGGACGAGTGATCGATCCGTCGCAAGGGATTGATTCTCTCGCCGACATCGTCCTGTTAGACGGTGTTGTTGTTGGGATCGAATCGTGTAACGTGATTCAGATTTCGGAAGGATGGAACGAGTTCGACGCGGCAGGCATGATCGTTGCTCCCGGTTTCATTGATCTGCATACTCACTTGCGAACTCCCGGACAAGAATGGAAGGAAGCCCCCAAGACTGTGTCAGATGCCGCGGTTCGTGGCGGGTTCACTACGATCTGCGCGATGCCGAACACCTACCCAGCACAAGACAACGCATCCGTGCTAGGCGAATTGATGCTCCGCTGCGAGTCCGAGTCCGCCGTTCGCGTAAGACCGATCGGTGCCATAACAAAGGGACGCAAAGGCGACGAATTGGCGCCGATGCATGAGTTGGCCGATGCTGGTGCCATCGGTTTCTCTGACGACGGCGACCCTGTAATGTCCCCGCACCTGATGCGTCAGGCGTTGATTTACTCCACTGACATCGACTTGCCGGTCATCAATCACGCCGAAGACCGCGGTCTAGTCGCAGAATGGGATATGAATGAAGGTGTCGTCGCTTCCCGTCTCGGACTGCGCGGTCTCCCTAACAGTGCCGAAACGATGATGATCGCCCGCGACATCGAACTCGCCATCATAACCAATGGGCGTTTGCATATCCCCCATGTTTCGGCTGCTGAAACCGTCGAACTCATCCGACGTGCCAAGTCCGAATCGATCGAGGTTACCGCCGAAGTCGCACCACACCATCTGGCACTTACCGAGCAGTGGGTCTATGGCGAACACGGAAACGTCCCTGCCGTCCTGACCGAGAACGCATACGACACGCTAGCCAAGATGGCGCCACCGTTGCGGACGGAAGAAGATCGGCAGGCGTTGATCGAGGGATTGGTGGACGGCACGATCGACGCGATCGGCACCGATCACGCACCACATGCCGCGACGGACAAAGTTTGCACTTTTGCCGAGGCTGAGAACGGCATCATAGGGCTCGAGACTGCGTTGTCATTAGTCTGCGGAATGGCGAGGATCGATGTCGGTTTAGCGATCGAGCGATTAACCGTTGCCCCGCGAAAGATACTAGGCGACGAAAGCATCGGCACCCTGAAACCTGGTGCAAAGGCTGACGTCGCGATTATTGATCTGCAAAACGATTGGGTCGTCCAACCGTCGACTCTCGGCTCTAAGAGTCATAACACACCGCTGCTGGGTAAATCAGTGCCATCAAGAATTGCCGCGACATTTGTCGGAGGTGTGAAAGTGTGGGACGCGACCGAGAACGGAGCGAAGAATGTCTAGCGAAGCGCGCGGTCCCACGCTACTGGCCTTGAGCGACGGCTCGGTATTCCACGGCCGCCGTCTGGGTGCCGAGACGGAATCCGTCGGTCTAGTCGTATTCAACACATCGATGACCGGTTACGAAGAGATGCTCACCGATCCTTCCTACGGCGGGCAAATCTTGGTTCCGACCTATCCACTCATCGGCAACTACGGCATCAATCTAAAAGATGCCCAATCCAAGCAGATCCAGGTCAAAGGATTTGTGGTACGCGACGACTGCGACGCGCCATCACATCCCCACTCGGAGATGACTATTCACGAATATCTCGAAATGAACGGCATCCCAGGCGTATCGGGAGTCGACACCCGGGCAATTACCCGTCGCATCCGCTCCGCCGGCGTGATGATGGGTGCAATCGTGCCGGGAGATGATGAGACGACGGCCACCGCGGCGTTGGAAGCCGCGCAATGGTACGGCGATCAGAACTGGGTAGATGAGGTTGCGACCGAAGAGGAGTTCGACTGGCACGGCGACGGAACTGACGGCACTCGCCCAGCAGCGGAGCTTCTAACCAGGTCTCAACGCGCTGGCAGTGTCACGGCAGATAACACCCGGGACCGCCCGCTTCGCATCGCCGTCATCGATTTCGGCGTCAAGTGGAACATCCTCCGCAACATGATGGCGCGCAATTGCGATGTCAAAGTCTTTCCATGTGATGTAACTGCATCCGAAGTCAAAGCCTTCAACCCAGACGGTATCGTCCTTTCGCCAGGTCCCGGCGATCCAGCCGTCCTAGATGTTCCCGTCGAAACCATTCGAGAACTCTCCGATCTAGATGGTGACGGTCGAGACTCGATCCCTACCCTCGGAATCTGCCTAGGCCACCAACTGGTCGCACGGGCATTGGGTGCCGATACCTTCATGCTCCACTTCGGGCATCGCGGCGGCAACCAACCAGTCCAAGACCTCAGAACCGGACGCGTCTACGTGACCGCCCAAAACCACGGATACGCCGTTGATCCAGACAAGCTCCCTGATCGGCCCGGGGTCCGAGTAACCCACATCAACCTCAACGACAACACTGTTGCGGGCCTCACGGACCAACCTCACGGCATCATGACCATCCAGTTCCACCCTGAAGCGTCCCCTGGCCCCCACGATAGCGAAATGATCTTCGACCAGTTCGTTGCCTCCATCAGGCAACGTTCCAGTAACCGATAGCGAGCAAATATGCCCCGCAACGAAAACCTGAAAAAAGTTCTCGTCATCGGTTCCGGACCCATAGTCATCGGTCAGGCGGCAGAGTTTGACTATGCTGGAACCCAAGCATGCAAATCGCTCCGAGAAGAGGGTGTAGAGGTCGTGCTAGTCAACTCGAATCCCGCGACCATCATGACTGATGAAGACGTCGCCGACCGCGTCTACATCGAGCCGCTTACCGTCCCCGTTATTCAACGGATCATCGAGCGCGAGCAACCAGACGGCATTCTTGGGACTCTCGGAGGACAGACTGGACTGAACCTGACGGTTGAGTTGGAAGAAGCTGGTGCCCTCAAAGATGTCGTCGTCATGGGCACCAAGACACAGAGCATTCGCAAAGCCGAAGATCGCGAACTCTTCGCGTCGTTCATGGAGGAGATCGGAGAGCCAATTTCGTACGGAATCGCGGTCACGACGATACCCGATGCCGAAAAAGCCGCCGAAGAGATCAGATTCCCGATTGTCGTCAGGCCTGCGTACACGCTGGGAGGAACTGGCGGCGGTGTCGCAAACAACGTCGAAGAACTCCACGAAATCGTCGAATCGGGTCTCGCCGCGTCGCTCGTCGGGCAGGTTCTGATCGAAAAATCTTTGCTCGGTTGGAAAGAGATCGAATACGAAGTGATGCGGGATAGTGCCGGTAACGTCATTACCGTCTGCAACATGGAGAACTTCGATCCGATGGGCGTCCACACTGGAGACTCGATCGTGGTCGCGCCCAGCCAGACCCTTACCGACAAGGACTATCAACGTCTCCGAACCGCCGCGTTGCACATTATCGACGGCCTCGAGATCGAAGGCGGATGCAACGTCCAGTTTGCATATCGACCGGGCAAGGAAGTGGGCGCTCAACTGGGCGAAGGCTCCGGCTACGATGACGATGGCCCGATGTACTACGTCATCGAGGTCAACCCTAGAGTCTCTAGATCATCAGCCCTCGCCAGCAAGGCGACTGGGTATCCGATCGCCAGAGTGGCGGCAAAAGTTGCACTCGGCCTCCGTTTGGACGAGATCAGTAACGTCGTTACCGGCAAGACGCGCGCCGCGTTTGAACCCGCACTCGACTACTGTGTAGCCAAAATCCCTCGCTGGCCCTTCGACAAGTTCGGCGGCGGCGATCGCTCTCTCGGTACTCAGATGAAGGCAACCGGCGAAGTGATGGCTGTCGATCGTAGCTTCGAAGCGGCATTGATGAAAGCGATCCGTTCTTTAGAGGACGGAAAGAGGTCGTTGCGATGGGAAGATCCCGAATGGCGCGACAACGGGTTGCAGGGCATTGATCTATCCGGCGATGATCTGCGGTTATGGAAGCTCGCTTTCAAACTTCGTACCGGGACAACGCCGGAAGAGTTAACTCTGACTACTGGCATCGACCTTTGGTTTACGCGGGCATTAGCGCGGATTGTCGATATCGAACGTGAATTGCGCGATTCTGAAGGTCTGAGCGCCGAGTTGCTGCGTCGCGCCAAGCGCGTCGGGTTGAGTGATGAGGATATTTCGGAGTTTACGGGTATCGGGCTCTCCGAGCGCGTCCGAGATTTACGAAAAGAACTCGGGATAGTTCCGGTCTACAAGATGGTCGATACCTGCGCCGGCGAATTCGAGGCATCGACGCCGTATTTCTACAGCACCTATGAAGAGGAAAACGAGGCCGAACCGATTGACGGAAGATCGGCAGTGGTGATCGGCTCGGGCCCGATCCGCATCGGACAAGGCATAGAGTTCGACTACTGCTCGGTGCACGCGGCATGGGCGTTGCAGAGCGAAGGTATTCGCGCAGTGATGATCAATTCCAACCCAGAGACGGTTTCGACCGATTTCGACACCTCGGACCGCCTTTACTTTGAACCGCTGGATGACGAGAGCGTCCGCGACGTCATCGATAACGAGATGGGCAATGGGGCGTTGTCAGGCGACGATCCTGACCCACCGAAAATCGTCGTCCAATTTGGCGGACAGACCGCAATCAACTTGTCGCAATCGTTGAACGCGGCAGGGTTGCAAGACATGGTGCTGGGCTCGGATCCTGATGTGATCGACAACGCCACCGACCGAGGCCGTTTCGAACACTTGGCAGCATCAAACGGCCTGCCGCTACCGCCGGGCGGTACCGCAACCAATACCGCAACCGCGCTCGCTCTTGCCGAGAACCTCGGTTACCCATTGCTGGTTCGGCCGAGTTACGTGCTCGGAGGTCGCGCGATGGAGATCGTCGATAAACCCAGCGAATTGGAACGCTACTTCGACCGCGCGCTGAAAGCTGCG
This sequence comes from Dehalococcoidia bacterium, assembly GCA_034423055.1. Taxonomy (GTDB): domain Bacteria; phylum Chloroflexota; class Dehalococcoidia; order Lucifugimonadales; family Lucifugimonadaceae; genus Bin127. The sequence continues at coordinate 17,026 of DAOUJE010000041.1, forward strand.
CCCGGTCAGACGATACTCATTGATCGCTACTTCCAAGGCATCGAGGTTGAGGTCGATGCGGTCTGCGATGGCGAGGACGTGCTAGTACCCGGGATCATGCAACACATCGAACGTGCAGGCGTGCACTCAGGCGACTCGTTCGCGGTTTACCCCGCGATCTGGTTGACTGGCGATGAAGTCGAAACGATCGTCGATTACACGCGCCGCATCGGACGGATGCTCAACGTACGCGGACTCATGAACATCCAATACGTCATCACTGGCGGCGGAACCTATCGTAGCAATCTAACTCCGTCCCCTTTCGAGAATCGAAGGGGGACGCGGCGAGCGAAGCGAGACGCAGGGGGATGCACCCTCGCGGGCGAAACGACGCAGCCTGCCCCGTACCCCGATACGCAAGCAAAGGAGGCACCGAAAACCGAAACCTACATCATCGAGGTGAACCCTCGATCCTCAAGAACCATCCCCTTCATCTCCAAGGTCACGGGCATTCCCATGATTCGGATCGCCACCCAAGTGATGCTGGGCAAACGACTTCGAGATTTGGAATGGGGCACCGGCCTCATGCCCCGAAAAGACCTCGTCGCCGTCAAAGCTCCCGTGTTCTCGATGTCGAAACTGACAAGCGTCGACACCTTCCTAGGCCCCGAGATGAAATCGACCGGCGAGGTGATGGGTATAGATCGATCTTACGTTCCGGCCGTCACCAAAGCGCTTATAGCATCATCGCACTCGATCAACCACGGCGACAACGTATTGCTAAGCATCGCAGATTCAGCCAAACCCGACGCGGAGCGACTGATCCGAACTCTCGGTGAAAACGGTCACGGAATATACGCGACATCAGGTACCGCAAAGTTCGTCCGTAGCCTCGGTTACGAGGTGACTGAAGTGGAGCGCCTGTTGTCAGCCAACGATGCGAACGTAGTAACCGTCATCAACGATGGTACGGTTCAAGCCGTCGTTAACGTTCCGACAGGCGGTCGCGATGCCGAACAGGACGGCTTCTACATCCGACGCGCCGCCGTTGAACGCCGAATCCCCTGCTTCACTTCAATCGATACCGCAAGATGTGCGGTCGAGGCAGTCTATGCGCCCAAAACGGCCGGTGATGCGAATAGCGGTCTTAACGTCATGACGCTGACGGAGTATGTGAACGGTTAAAGTCAAGCGCGTTTGAATCAACGTTGAGAAGGTTACTTCGCCCGCCGCGCAGTAACCCCGAGCCAGATCCTCGGCACTGTCTCGATCTCCATCTCTTTGAAGACTTGCTTGAGCGACTTCTGGAGCGCGTCGCGCCCTTTGCCGAGTGGAACCCCGGGCATTATTCCCTCGATCCAGTCGCGGAAACCGCTTATGTGGTAAAACCCCGTTTCCGGAACTTCAACACAATGGTTTTCAGCCCGGACGATCTCGAAACCTGCGGCTTCCAGCAGTTCCTTGTACTCTTCGGGAGTCAACTGACGGCGCGCGCCAGTCTTGTCTGCATTCTTGTCAGGAAATAGCCCGTGGTCTTTGCGAAGTGTCCGAAGCGAACGCATCATCCAGCGGCGATAGAAGTCATGGGATTCCGGGGGATGAGAACCTTCGAAAAATGAAGTGTTGAACGCGAGGATGCCTCCGGGTCGCAAACGCTCACGGATCTGATTCAGCAGCGCAACTTTGTCATTGACGTAGTGGATCGAGTTGCAGTAGATAACCGCGTCGACCTGCTCGTTGACAGACAATGCCAAGTTCTGCACCTCGGCATGGACGAACCGGACGGCGGCTTCCTTACGCCCTCCCAACTCCTCTACCGCCGACCTCAGCGCAGAAGCAGAGTGGTCTACTGCGTAAATCACAGTCTCTTTGGTCCCCGTCAAGCGGTCTAGGATGAGCTTCGTGATCCCGCCTGTGCCGCAACCCAAGTCGATAATCTTATGCTGGTTGAATACGCCAGACATGTCGACGAGCCGCGAGTTGACTTTGCGGTAGAAAGGTTGCGATGAAAACTCCGTGAACGAGTATTCATCGGAATATTCGGCGCTCGATTGATTCGGCATGGGAGCCTCGACAAGAATTGAGTGATGGCGCGCGGATTTAGCCTTGAGGCGATCAAGTTTCAATCTTAACAGGGAAACCAATTCCGTGGTTAAAACAAGCGTGATTGTCGCCACGGCGGCGGCTGTCGCCATCGTCGCGACCGTAACTGCCTGCACCTCTACCAATCGAGCCCCGCTCATCTTCGCGGCAGCGTCCTTAGTGGATGTGATGGAAGAGGTGGCAGTCGCCTATGAAGAAGATACCGGTCACAAAGTTCGCTTCAACTTCGCCGGGTCAAACCTCATCGCGAATCAGATCATCGCTGGAGCTCCGGCGAATGGCGTGATCGTCGCAGGCCGAACCCCGATCGACAAATTGGTCAGCGCAGACAAGATAGCTGATAGCGACGCGATCCATGTGTTATCCAACCGATTGGTAGCAGTAAGACACTTGAGCGGCGACAGAATGATCAACAGCGTCGAGGACTTGGTCGGCTCCGACAGAATAGCCATGCCAGATCCGGATACAGCACCCGCCGGCGAATACTTCGAAGCAGCGTTGAGAGAACGCGGGCTGTGGGAACAATTGGAACCCCAGATCATACCCGCCCTAGACGCCCGAGCAGCACTAGCCGCCGCATCGACCGGCAGTGTCGCTTACGCTCTGGTATACCAAACCGACGCGGCATCTACCAATGACGTGGAGATCGCCTTCGCGATTGAGGGCAGAAGTGATGCGACGAAGCCCAAATACTACGCCGCGCCGATCCTCGGCAACAACGACACCAAACCCTTCATCGAATACCTCCTAACCCCCCGCGCCACCACCATCCTCACGCAACACGGCTTCACACCACACTAGCCCCCTTCGCGAAGGGAACTAATCTCTTAGCTTGAACCCTTGGGCGGTTTCGGAACATCCGGCAACTCTTCGGGTGGGACACTGAGCATGTCGCGCACAGCTTCGTCAAGTTCCTGCTTGTCTACAACGGGTTCAGGCTTGGGGTCTGGCATGTGTGTTCTCCTGAAGACAGTATTGATAGCATGAAGAATGCGCAGCGGGGTTGGAGCGGAAGTACCACTTCGCAATCCAGGAGCTAACCAAATGGCAAACAAACCCTCGCTACGCTTCCCTTTACAGCAAGTGTAGCCCCCCTATTTGGTCAGATGATCCCACGTAAGCCGCTTCCCGTGCATGCGCATCACCATGAAATGCATCCGCATTTTCATGGGCAGATCGCGTGCATTGTGGCGATGGACGAACTCGTCGACGTACCGCTGCAAGTGCTTCTCCGACCACTGGTGGTACGTGCCCTTGAAAGCTCGTTTGATAACTGCCCAAAAGCTTTCGATGCTTTGGGTGTGTATGCTTCCCCGGACGTAGCTGCGGGCGCTGTGCTTGATGACAAAGTGAATGCGCGGGATTCCCCAGTACCCGGAATGCTCGTCCGTGTAGACAATGGCTCTGCGGTCAGTGTTGCGCGTCACGAAATCCTGCAACACGCTTCGGGGCGTCGTCGGGATTGCTTCGGCGTAAACTTGGTTGGTAGGACGTTCAAGCATTCCGATCACGGGTAATTTGCCCGCTGTTCCGCTTGCACCATTTAAGCGTTTGCTCTTGTGCTTGTTCTTTTCGAGACCGCCAATGTAGGTCTCATCTACCTCGACGGGTCCAGCACGTATGAAGTGCCTAGCACACCACGTCGCGCGTATGCGGTGTCCCAAAAACCACGCGGTGCGCTGAGGGATTCCAAGATGCTTGCCAAGCTGCACTGAGCTGATGCCTTTGGGATGCGCAAGCAGCAAGAAATTCGCCATTGCCCACGTTCCGAGAGGCAAGCGCGAGCTTTCCATGATTGTCCGGGTTCGAACCGAGAAGTAACGCTGACAAGTCCGGCACCGGTACGGCATTGGCTTGCGTCGCATGCACTCGTAAACGTTTGAGCTTTGGCAGCGCGGGCAGCGCATTCCGTTTGGCCAGCGCTGCTTGACGAAGTACGCTTCGGACTTGCGCTCGTCCGCGAACATGCGAGACGCTTCAGCGATTGAAAGGTTCTGCTTCATGTGTTTCTTCCTTACCAGCGGCATCAATGCGAACCGCTAAACTAGTTGTTTAGTCAGGTGTGTTTCTTCCTGACTCTGGGCGACCGAGTTGTGTTCGGTCACCCTTCTTTGTTTGTAGTGTCGTTGACATCTTGTCGTTGACATCTTTGGTCAACAGAGTGGCGCAAGCTTGTCCTTTTGCGTATGTGGAAGATTCCAAAGCGAGGACGAAAGACAGTTTTGAACTTGTGCGGAATCTTCCAGAGAGTGTGACGGAACTAACCCTTAGCAGCCACGTTTCACGTCAAACGCTGTTAGAGTCCGAGTCGTGACGGTAATCGGCGCTTGCGTTTCGGCATTTGCGCTGAACAGCGGGGCATCATGCCCCCTCCAACTGCTGAAACGTTCCGGTTGCCGTCACAAGCTTCCGCTGCTCGCAGATGCGAGGGGGTTCCGTGTTGAGTTGCCCCTGCCGGACAGCACTGCTTAAACCCAGCAAACAAAAGAAGCGCCCCCAGCTGAGTTGAACTTCCGCTGAAGGCGCTAAGGGAGGGGCTCCCATGTTTGACGACGGGAAACCCGCAAAAAACGATAATACCGCATCTCAAAAAGAGTCTCAACCCGCTCAAATGTATTAACCATCAGCACCAAATCCGTTTGGGACAATTTGAGCATCAGTTCAAATGCCAAGGAGGTGCTGCATGGTCTGGGGTAAAAACGAAAAAAATCGTGCTAGCTGGGATTGTTTTGCTTGCGCTTGCAATCGCTGCTGTTGTGATTGCTAACTTGAATGAAAGCAACCGCGCACCGCACGAAAACAGCTGGGGTAGCGATATTCCTCGAAACTCTTCAACTGCGCAAGCACGAGCTACGATAGTGGCTACCCGGAGCGGCGAAGAAGTCGTCGCTACAGCGCAAGCACAGCGAACAGCAACAGCAACGGCGCGCGAAAACGCCCGCACTGTTACAGCTGAAGCAGAAATTGCCCTAGTTGCAAAATGCGAAGAGACAGCTAGAACCGCCACAAGCGTTACCTCCCAGTCAGTAAAAGCTCTAGGCAATCATGCAGTTACTGTTCGTGTTTCTGATCTTGAAGTTGACAAAGCTTATGTGAACCCAGCAGTGTACGGAAACGCTGCCGCTCCAAGCCAGGATGCAAGCTTTTTAGTTGAGGAATGCTTTTGGTTGCTGAAAGACGAAAACATGGAGTTGCCCGCGCTGCTGCAAGTAAAACGGGCAGCCGACAAAGCACAAAAGCTAGTTGAAGCCACAGTTGCTCCGTTCGTTACTGCTACGGCAGCAGTGCATGCAACAGCACGAGCTAAGAATGCAACTGTGCGTTCCAAAAACGTTACGATCAAATGCGAGCGGCTGCGGATGGCTGAAGCTGAAGCAAACCGCTTCGGAGCAAATGCTTACAGCCACGTTGCGAACATAATGGTGATCGCGGCTGACGGAGTGTTCTTTGACAGCTACGATGCTAAGACGGCTTTGGAGCAGTGTCCGTGATAGAATGAGCAACGGCGAACCTGAAACTGGAGATGCACAACCAGTGCAGAAGAAGACCGTCGTAAGTTCGCCGCTACCCTTCCTACTAGGCTAACCCAACGCCTGATTCGTACGTCTCAAATTAAGTGATTAGTTCCCTTCGCGAAGCCCACCTTCTCCTCTCACTTCTAGAAACCTTTGCAAAACCAACGTCATTCCGGCGAGGGCCTGCCCCGCACTCCGATACGGGGCCGGAATCCAGAGAGGTGGTGCAATCGGAGACCGTTACGGTTTCGACCGTTGCACCGCTTCGACAAGCAGTTTCGCAAAGGTCTCTCGATGGGAGAGGCCAGAGCCTGCCTCAGACTTGATCCGGGGGTGAGAGCGAACGGGAACAAAGGGTGAAGCCTCCCCTTTCGAGAATCGAAGGGGGACGCGCAGCGAAGCGAACGCAGGGGGATGCCCACCCCAAAAACCCGCACCCTCACATCATCCCTAGCCCTCCCGCCATTCCTCGTACTCCATGCCATTCCGATCCCCTCGCGCTGTCATTCCGAGCGCAGCGAGGAATCCCCCCATCCTTCGCATCATCCCCAATCCTTCCCATCCTAGTTCATTTGACACTCCCGCAACATCTGTAGTAATATAACAACCAAGGGCGTCAAACGGGCGCCCCGAACACGAAGAATCGCCGCGTCGAAAGGGGTTGCGCGCAAACCTTTTAAGACGTAGCAAGCACAATTGAATGAAGTACGGCAGCGGGCGGGGTAGCAGGGGTCGCCAACACACGACCCGCCGGCGATGTCCCGCCACAAGCCACTGAAAGACGTCTTCCGTTCCGATGAATGGAGATGGGCGAAACGTTGCCACAACCCGGTTACGAAGACCGTTGTCGCTGTAGTGCTCGGACGCGGAGGGTATTGCGGACTCCGACAATCATAGCGAGCCAGACGGATGACATCCCCCCATGTCCCTCGCACACGCGAGGGGAACGCGACCCTATTCTCCACCGCCTTGACGGCACTGGGGAGGAGCTTCAAGGGCCGCGCAGGGGACCCGTTCAAGGTCCGGGCGAACGGTCTCTCTACCCGGCAAACGTCTTTCCGGAACGCTGGACGGAAGAGGCTACAG
>DAOUJE010000042.1:0-29246 GCA_034423055.1 Dehalococcoidia bacterium
GCCGACGGTCTGGCGACGTCGGCGGTGCTGGAATATAAGCCAATTACAACCAACCCTTCGCACGCGACCCCGAACACGCGGCGATCCTTCGACAACCACCCGTCGAACAAAAATCCCCCCAAAGGGAGAATTAAACGCGTCTGCAAACCATCCCTCCCCTGTTTGCGTCAGCAAAAGGGGGACGCGACGAGCGCAGCGAGACGCAGGGGGGTCATACCGTCATTCCTGCGCCAGCCCACGTCATTCCCGCGCAGGCGGGAACCCAGAGGGGCAGGGAGGCGATGGTGTCCCCTCTCCCTCGATGGGAGAGGGCTAGGGTGAGGGTGATGGGGTGGCAGGGCGGGAAGACGCCGGGGACTAAATCGCCCCCACCGCAGCCTTCACATCATCGTAGGAAGGCTCGTTCAAAGGTGAATCCGAGACCCAGGACCATGCAACGTTGCCATCGCCGTCGATGACGAAGACGGAGCGTTGGGCTACGTTGTAGCCTTCAATGCCGGCAAGGTCAGGGAGTTCGACGCCATAGGCGGATACGGTGTTGCCGCCGAGGTCGCTGAGGAGAGGGAAGGTGAGGTCGTTCTGGGAGTGGAATTCGGCTTGCGAGAACGGCGGGTCGACGGAGATGCCGAAGACTTTGGCGTTCATCCCGTTGAATTCCGACAGCGAGTCGCGGAATGTGCACATCTCCGTTTGGCAGACGCCAGTGAATGCGGCCGGGAAGAAGGCAAGCACGACGTTCGAGCCGCGCTGCTCGCTGAGGGAGACCATCTCTCCATCGGTGGATCTGAGGTTGAAATCTGGGGCTTGATCGCCGTTGTTAAGTGCCATTTTGTGCTCCATTTGGGGTGTTGCAGGTGTGTTGGTAGTGTAGATTGACGCTAGCGATTCTACTGGATTAGGAATATCGTTGATTAAGAGGCGCAGTTTTAAGTGAGGGAAGCATAGTTGAGCAGTAACAATGGTAACGGGAAGAAGCGGATATTGATCGTGGGCGCGGGTGCGGTCGGCAGTTACATCGGAGGATGGCTGGCGCACACGGGTCACGACGTGGTTTTCGCCGACTCATGGGCGGAGCAGGTAGACACTATCAACTCTGATGGTTTGCGCGTCGAGGGCCCTCACGAGCCGTTTGTGTCTCATCCGCGAGCCTTCCATCTCCACCAGTCGCAGGCATTGGCCTTGGAGCCCAAGTTCGATATCGCGTTCATCGCCGTGAAGGCCTACGACACACCGTGGGCGGCGCGATTCGCATTGCGCTTCGTGAAGAATGACGGTTACTTTGTTTCTTCCCAAAACTGCATGCCTGATGGCGACATGGCGGACGCGGTTGGCGCAGACCGATGCGTCGGGTTGATAATGTCGTCGATCGCGGTGCGCGTAGGTGGACCTGGATTGTCGCAGCGTGCAGGAACGAAGAAGCGGCGAGATTTGGGACACATCGTGTTCCGTGCAGGCGAACACGACGGTTCAGAATCAGAGCGGATCGCAGAATTGATTTCGATACTCGAACCGATCGACGGTGGCAAGACGACGATCAATCTGCAAGGCGAGCGTTGGGCCAAGCTCTGTCAGAACAGCATGGGCAACCCGGTCGTCGGCGCGACGATGTGCGGATCGGCAACCGTTGCATCATCACCTAGGGGCCGCGAGTTGCAGATACGGTTGGCATCGGAGTCCGCGCAGGTTGGATTGGCGTTGGGATTAGATGTTGTGAGTTTTGGTGGATCAACTCCGCAGAAATGGTCGTCGGCATCGACTGATGGTGAGATATATGAGGAGCTCGACAACATGTTGGCGGCCAACGCAGGTGCCGGAACCGGTGATTGGCATCCGTCTATGGGTCAGGACGTTCAGAACGGCAGACCATCTGAGATCGACTTCATGAACGGGCACGTACTGAAGATGGGTCGAGAAGTGGGTGTCCATACTCCAGTCACAGCGTCGATAGTCGATGCGATGCGCCAAGTTGATCGAGGGGAGTTAATGCCTGACGAATCGAACATCGAACTGGTTCTTTCAAACGCTGGTTTCTGAGCGATTCTCGAACCTTGATTTCGAAAAGTTCTCAAACGTCAATTCCGGTCTCGCCACGCGCCGAGACTTTAGTGGCGCTCGACCTGGAGACTACAGGACTGAACCCTGTGAGCGATCGCATCATCGATGTCGGCGCGGTCAAATTCCGAGGAGATGAGGTTATAGGGGAGTTCCATTCGCTTGTCAATCCGCGCTCACGGCTGTCGGACTTCATCGTTTCGCTAACCGGTATTTCGCAAGCGGACGTTGATGCCGCGCCGGATTGGAACGCGATCCGAGACGACCTCCAAGAGTTCATCGGCAATGCGAGGCTAGTAGGGCATAACGTCGAGTTCGATGTCGGATTTTTGCGTTCACACCGTATCCACGTCGAGAAGCTCAGTTATGACACTGAACAGATGGCGCGCGTCGCGTTGCCGGCCGGTCCGGAGTTCGGATTGGTACGACTGGCGCAACGGTTCGGGGTATTGCATGACGATCCGCACCGGGCGTTGTCGGATGCGCTTGCATCCCGAGATCTGTTTTTGATCCTGTTGGCACGGTTCGAGGCGATCCCTACGGCGGCTTTGACACGCATAGCGGCGTTGGGTTCGCGTTCCGACTGGAGTGTGAGCGAGTTGGCGTCCAATATGGTTGCCGCCGGCAAGGGCACTGATGAAGTTGTAGGTCGATTGGGTGTAGACGAGGATTCGCTGGGCTCACGCTTGCGCCTCCCGGGGCGACCTGCATCGTGGAGTGAAGTTGGCGAAGTGAGCGAGTCTGAGTACTCTGACGAGCACATAGTTCAGACAGAGATGGCGTTCTTGCCCGGAGGGTTGGTAGAGGAAACAATGCCGGCGTTCGAGGCGCGCGATGGACAGCGCGAAATGGCAGTCTCGGTGGCGCGCGCGATCGCGAGCCAGGAAAAGCTGATCGTTGAGGCTGGAACCGGAATTGGGAAATCGTTGGCGTATCTACTACCGGCCGCGCTGATGGTTGCAGGTCAGGGTGGAAAGGCAGTAATTTCGACCAACACTCTTAATCTTCAAGAGCAACTGCTGAACAAGGATTTCGGCACGGTGCGCGAGATTGTGAAGCGCGAGACGGGCGTGGAGTTGGATGCGGTGCAGTTGAAAGGGCGGTCGAATTATCTGTGTGTCCAGCGATGGCGGGATGCGGTCTCGCAACCGAACCACAATCAGTCGGAGGCGCGGGTGCTTTCACAGTGCCTGAATTGGCTCGGTGATACGGAGACTGGCGATCGCTCGGAGCTGTCTTTGGGATGGGACACAGGGATTTTCAGTCGGTTATCGGCTGAAGGTTGTCCTCCGACCACGGTTGGCGGCGGTTACCCGTGCCAAGGCCCGCCGTGTTTCATGCTCAAAGCGCGCTCGGATGCACATCAGGCCGATGTTCTGATCGTCAATCACGCACTACTGATTAGCGATATGACGGCTGAGAACAATATCCTGCCGCCACATCAGGTGTTGGTTATTGACGAGGCTCACCACTTGCGTGATGTTGCTACTCGCCATCTCGGTTTCGAAATCAGGGAAACGCAGTTCATGGACGATCTCGGCGCTTTGACGCGGGCTGATGGGATGTTCCCCCGTCTGGTTCGTCTCGCCACGTCGCGCGGCGGAGGGGAAGAGGCACTATCATCTGTGCCCGACCTGCAACGCCGAGTCGTTGAAGCGGCAGACAAGGCGACGCTCGAATCTAGTCGGATGTTCGAGGCGTTGCGCGATTTGACGGGTTACGTGACGCAGCGGGAACGGACACGCGAGATGCGGATTTTGGGAATGACGCGCATCACGAGCGAATGGCGACGGGGAGTCGACGAGCCATGGGTCATGCTGCACCCGGCGCTGAGCGCGGTCGTCACTGGACTGCGTTCATTGTTGGATCTTGCGGGAAACGACGGTCAACCAGACGCGGCGATCATCAATGTCAACGCCCTCTACGAGCGGCTTAGAGATGTCAATCATTGGTTAATGGCGCTGATCGAACAGCCCGACGAGAACTTTGTTTATTGGAGTTCGGTGAATCAGCGTCGAAATATGGAACTCCATCTCAGCGGTGCACCTCTGGATGTGGCCGCTGAATTGCGCTCGGGACTGTTTAGCCAAGATCGCGCCCATATCTTGACCGGTGCCACGATTAGTGAAGCTGGCAGTTTCGAACGTGTTCAGACCACGTTAGGTTTCGATGCGGACGAGACTCTGAGTATCGGCTCACCGTTCGATTTCAAAAACGCGGCGCTGATCTTGGTGCCTGAAGACATCCCTCAACCGAACACACCCGGTTACAACGAGGCGATCACGAACGCGGTTCACGACATTGCGACGGCGACGCAGGGGCGGACTCTCGCGTTGTTCACCGCGAATTCAGCGTTGAACAACACTCGCGATACGCTCTTCAACCGTTTCAAGAACACCGAGACTCAGGTATTCGGTCAAGGACGAGATGGTCCCGCGGCGCGCGTGATGCAGCTGTTGAACGATACCGACAACGCCGTCGCCTTAGGAGCTATGAGTTTGTGGGAAGGGATCGATTTGCAAGATGCTTCGATCGATTCGTTGGTGATGACAAGGCTGCCATTTCCAGTGCCGAGGGATCCGATTCACGAGGCACGATCTGAGAATCTGGAGAATCCGTTCAACGGGTATTTCGTCCCGGAAGCGGTAACCAAGTTCCGCCAGGGTTTTGGCAGATTAATACGCTCTCGTACTGACCGAGGGGTTTTTATCGTGTTAGATAGGCGCATCATCTCGAAGGGATACGGTCGATTGTTCCAGAGATCGATACCGCAAGGCACTGTTCGTAGGGTTACGTTAGGGACGATTTCGGAGTATGTGGAGAAGTGGTTGGCGGGAGTGCCGGTTTGAAATCAGAAGTGGGACTGACCGATACCAACGAAATTGAAACCGTCTCGTTGAGGCTCGATGTCGAGCCTTTCGATTTGCAGCAGACTTTAGACGGTGGTCAAGCATTCAGGTGGTACGACGCTGGCCATGGGGCGTTCCGCGGAGTTTTGGGTTCTCGCGTTGTGACGATAGGACGCGATGGAACGACCGTTTCGGTCGATAGAACGAACAGCATCGAGTGCGAGGCTCTAAGGCGTGATCTCGAAGATTACCTCGTAACAACGGCTGATGTAGCAAGATTACGTTCGCAGCTCTCCGATGAGCCGGGATTCGGACAAGATATCGCCGAATTGCCTCTGATCCGCGTGATGCGGCAAGACCCGTGGGAATGTCTGGTGTCGTTCATCTGCTCACAGAACTCGAACATTCCTCGCATCAAGCAAATGGTGTCAGCCGTTGCGCGGATGGGGCGGCGTATCGGGGCCGAAGACTGGGCTTTCGAGTTGCCGGATCCAGATGTGGTCGCTGATGCAGGCGAGACCTACCTGCGAGAGGTCGGGCTGGGCTACCGCGCCAAACACCTCGCATCAACCGCCGAGATGTTGGCGAATTCATCGGATGTCGGCGAGTTACGCGACGCATCGTATTACGACGCGAAAGAAGCGTTGATGGAGTTGCCGGGAGTCGGTCCGAAGGTGGCTGATTGCGTTCTGGCTTACTCGCTGGATAAAGGCGAAGCGTTCCCAGTTGATGTGCACGTTCGGCGCGCCGCTATCCGGCTCTACGATCTGGACGAAAACATCAAGAACGACGCCGTAGGGGAATGGGCCCGCGATCGTTTCGGGGAATACGCGGCGTGGGCGCAACTCTATATGTTCCGCGATGAGATCAACCGTCGGCTAAACGGCGGATGACATAGGTGCGTTCCTCCTCGTCGTCCGAGATCGAGCCTTCAATGCGCGCTGCGAGCAACTCGTCCAAGAGTTGTCCAACGATCGGGCCACGCTCAACGCCTAGCGCGATCAGGTCGTCGCCATTGATAGCAGTTCGCATAGGTCGCAACCGATCTCTGAAGTCGATCAAACGTCGTGAAACGTCAGAGTCGGTTTCGACGCAGATTGCGGCGCGGACGACTTCGTCACGTACGTTGATCAGCGACCGCCATAGTTCAACATCGCTAACGCGCTCGTTTCGACATCTTTTTGCGATGCCACGTGCGTTGTCGTTATCACTGACGATCGCGCACCAATCTGACGGCATTCTCAACAACTCCGCAAGGCCGATCATCGCATCCACGGGTGCAAGAAAGACGAACGCGGCGAATCGCTCCAATTCGGTAGCGTCCGGAGGAATTTGTCGGAATGCTCCATCCCGCAAATCTGCGTCAGGAACAAAGATGTCCAATATCCCGTATTTCGCCGCCATCGCTATCAGCGCGTCCAGATTTTCGTGCGGTTGGAACCATAGACGGAATTCGTTGAACACCCTTTGCGGCGACACGTCGAACATTTTTTCGAGGTGACGTATTGACCGCTGTATCTCCTTCGCGGTCTCAGCGTCAAATGTGTAACCGTAACGCGCAGCGAGTCGGACACCGCGCAACATGCGTAACGGGTCTTCGGCGAAGGAATCTTCGTGGATCACCCGTATTACCCTGCTCGCCACATCGTCGCGTCCATTGAACGGATCGATCAGTTCCTCGAGGCCGCTGGGCATCAAATGGATCGCCATCGCGTTCACGGTGAAGTCTCGTCTTTGCAGATCAGTTCCAATGTCGTCAACCAGTGTTATTTTCGGAAGCGAGCCCCAGGGTTCGTAAAAGTCGGTACGCGCAGAAGCGATGTCTACGGTCACGGATCCGATCTTGACCTTGGCAGTGTGGAGTCGTGATACGGATAGCAACGAACAATCAGCGTTTTCTTCGGCCAATGCTTGTGCGAACTTTGCGGCATCGCCGATGACCGTTACGTCGGGTGAGGTGGTGATTTTCGGGAGCCGTGCAAAGATGTCACGAACCATGCCGCCAACCAAGTAAGCCTCGGTGCCATGGTCTGACGCGGCGCGCGCGATCGTTTCGATAGCGTGGGGCGACGCGTCTGGTAATCGGAAGCCATCGAACGACCAAAATACGCCATGATTATCGAGATTTTCGTACGTTTGATTGGTCAACAGGCTGATATTTGGAATCGATGGTCGGTTCACTGGTAGAATCTCTACGAGTTTAGGAATCCCACAATCTGTATGGACGTGTGTCGTTAGGATATCCGTAACACCGAATCGTCCAATCGAAGAAAGGTCGGCCGACCATGATTAACGACCTACCCATGAAAATCGATGTGTTCATTGACTACACCTGACCCTGGGTGCGCCAAGCTGGGATCTGGTTATCCCGGGTGAAGAATGAATTGGGCGACGATCTCGAATTGAATTACCGCAGTTTCGCGTTGGAGCAGGTGAATTCCAAAGAAGGACCAGATTGGAAGGCTTGGGAGCAGGGTCCAGACTACGAGAGCCGCGGATTGTGGTCGTTGAGAGGCGGTATAGCGGCGCGGATGCAAGGCTACGATGCACACGACAAGTTCATGCTGGAATTGCAACACTTCAAGTTTGTGGAACGCGGAGACATCCGGGACCGTGAGCCGATAGTAGAGGCCGCAGAACGTGCCGGGCTAGACATCGACAAATTCGTTCCTGACCTCGATTCGCCTGAGCGACTTGCGGAGATCGGACGCGACCACGAAGAGGCGGTGTCAAAAGGTATCTTCGGCACCCCGACGTTTATCTTCGAAGATGGCTCTGCGGCGTTCCTGAAGACGTTCACTCCTCCTGAGGAGGATTCGCTGGCGGCGTTCGAAAACATGGTGCTGATGGCGCGCAACCGCCCATATTTCGGTGAGTTGAAGCGACCGCAGCCGCCTTGGCCTCAGGGTGTTGAGGTCTAAGCCATTGGCACTGGAAATCACGCCAGATTTGGAAATAGACGAGCTTGAGGTCAAGCTCGGAGTCAGCTTCACAAATCGAAACCTGTTGCGTCAAGCATTGACGCACGAGTCGTTCGTAAACGAATGGGGAGTTGACAACTCCAGTGATGAGGTGCAGTCATACGAACGCTTGGAGTATCTCGGCGATGCAGTGTTGAACTACGCGGTTGCCAACGCACTGTTCGAGCGGTCGATGACGGCTACAGAAGGCGAAATGTCGATCGGTAGAGCGCACATCGTTTGCCGGGACTCCCTAGCCGAGGCCGCACAGCGACTGGACCTTGGCGACCATGTATTGCGAGGCAAGGGCGAGACGGCGTACAGCCCAAACGTCAGAGACACCGTCCTCGAGGATTCTTTTGAGGCGATCATCGGAGCCATCCACGAGGATCAGGGATACGAAGCAGCGAGTCAATTCGTTTTTCGGCATCTGGGTGAACAGATTGAACACGTCGCTGAACACGGAGTGGACAAGGATCCAAAATCTGCATTTCAGGAGTTGGTGCAAGGCGCTGGACTCAGAACGCCGCGTTACTGGACCGGCGAGGCTGGAGCAGATTCGGACGGTCAACTGCAATATGTCTCTAGAGTCTCGGTCGGTGGACAGGTCGTCGCATCGGGTTTCGGGAGTAGCAAGTCGAAGGCACAAAAAAGCGCAGCAGCGAATGCTCAATCGATCTTTGCTGACGGCATACCGGAAAAGTTTGCTAAGTTCGCGATGCAAAGCCCAAAAAGCACCGCTGCGAGCGTACAAACTTCGATCTCGTCTTCGGGTGGTAGAGCGTCTGGATCAACCCTCGACGGCTTTAGGCGCATTGGTAACTGGTTGGGCAACGCTGTGCTCCGCAGGGACAACTCATCACCTGGCCGACAGTTGATATACAAGCGCTCCGATTAGGGCAGCAATCGTTCTTTGAATGCTCCGACTACTTGGCAGACGAGACAAGACGTCCGAATCGTCCTCGGAAACTCGCCGATCCTGGGCAAATCTTGTCGGTGGAGTATTTCGTCGCGCCAAGGTTGACGACGAGTTTTGGGAAGATCTCGAAGAGGCGCTGATCGTCGCTGATGTAGGTGTCGAGACGGCGATGCAACTCGTCGAAAAGATCCAGGACGAGGCTAGGTGGCGTGGGGCCCGAACTCCCGACGCGGTCTACGAGTTGTTACGAACCGAGATATCCGAGATGCTGACTGACGATGAGGCGTCCGCGGCATTTGCCGAAGATGGTCCGGTTGCAGTGATGGTGGTTGGAGTAAACGGTTCAGGCAAGACGACCAGCATTGGAAAACTCGCACAAGCCGCCAAATTCGACGGGCGTGTGCCGTTGATCGCCGCCGCCGACACTTTTCGAGCCGGTGCCATATCCCAACTGGAGACGTGGGCGCGAAGAACCGACACCATGTTTGTTTCGTCCGTCGCAGGAGCAGATCCGGGTTCCGTCGTCTACGACGCGTTGAACGCGGCTAAATCCCGCGGAGCCGATTTTGTCGTAATCGATACCGCGGGCAGGTTGCATACCGCGCACAACCTGATGGAAGAACTCAAGAAGATGCGAAGGATTCTCGATCGACATTCGACCGATTTCGAGCCGCGGGTGTTGCTGGTTATCGACGGCAATACTGGGCAGAACGGTGTCACGCAGGCTAAAGTGTTCACCGAAGCCGTAGGTTGCGACGGCGTGATCCTGACGAAGCTGGACAGCACTGCGAAGGGTGGAGTAATTTTGGCGATCCGTGGAGAGATGGGACTGCCGGTCAGGTACATCGGAACCGGCGAGGGCATCGACGACATTGCACCGTTCGATCCTCGAAGATTTGCAGAGACGATACTGCCGGCGGCGTAATCGATTGATCGATGTCTGATCTGTTTTTTTGGCTACTGACCACCTACGCGGTCGGGTTGACGGCGATGCCGATGGCGTACATCGCGCTGCCCAACCTGACGGATCGCGGGTACGGGTTAGTGCGCCCGATTGGGATGTTGGTGTTCGGTTCGACGGTATGGATGTTGAGTCTGTTGAAGATTCTTCCGAACGTATCGTGGTCTTGGTGGTTGATAGCGCTTCTCGTTGCCGTCACAGGTTGGGCATGGATCGCCCTGAAAAAGCGAACTGATTTCGTCGCGTATCTTCGGCGTCGTTGGTTCCAACTGATTTTGACCGAAGCCGTGTTCTTGGTGTTTTTCTGCGTTTTCGCGTTTGTGAAGGCGTTAGATCCGGACATTTCACATACCGAAAAGCCGATGGATCTGACGATGTTGAACGCGGTGATCAGCGCGCAACATGCGCCACCGACGGATCTGTGGCTCAGCGGGTATCCGATCGCGTACTACTACTTCGGGTACTGGATGCTTGGCGGCATCGCGCAGATGTCGGGCGTACAAGCGAGCATCGCCTACAACTTGGCTTTGGCTACGGTTGCCGCGATGTCGGCGGCGGCGATTTTCTCACTCGTGTCGAACCTGGTTCGCCGCGATGGTGCGACAACGACGCAGATGCTTGCCAGTGGGTTGATCACCGCGGTGCTGTTGCTATGCATCTCGAATCTCAACGGATTTTGGGAACTGCTGTCGCTGGTCGGCATTGGGTCAGAGGGTTTCTACTACTGGCTCGGAATAAAGGGCGTCGACTTGACTGATACAAGCACGGGTTGGCGGCCTGAGGGATGGTGGTGGTGGTGGGCATCATCAAGAGTGATCAACCGCTTCCTACCTGATGGCACTGAACTCGATTTCACGATCCAAGAGTTCCCATATTTCAGCTTCATGCTGGGTGATCTGCATCCGCACGTGATGTCGATACCGTTTGTTCTGACCGCGGTTTCGGTGATTGCAAACTTGCTGTTTTCGCGTGTCAGGTGGGGCATCGGTTGGTTGCGCAGCAATCCGATCTCTGCTGTCGTCCTCGTGCTGATAGTTGGGTCGGCAGGTTTCATCAACACTTGGGATATGTTGTGGGTGTTGCTTGCGCTGGGAGGGACGATTTACTTCAAGTCGTACCGAGAGAACGGACGGATGCACCTGCAAACGATTCGTGCCGCGATGCCGGGATTTGTGATTGTCGGTTTGGTCGGGGCGGCGTTCTTCTCGAACTACTACTTTGTGACGATGCAGAGCCAGATACAGTTTCCGCCGGCGGTTCCCACGAGATATGCGACTCGCCCCATCCACTTCTTCACGGTGTGGGGCGGATTGATCGCGGTGCTACTAGTGTTCGCAAGCGCAATTGTTGTGCCGGCAGTGTGGCGTGAGGTTGCGATATTGAGACGGAGCACCGCCACGCTCGGATTTAACTCCGGCTTGCATGAGAAATTCCCGTGGATCGTCTCAGTCGGATTCGTAGCTTTCACTTACTTGGCTTGGATTATTGCCCACTACAGTTTCAACGACACTGCGAGCGGTGCCGATCTAATCACCCGATTCCCGTTGACGGCGTTGCTCGGAGCCGCGTTCGTCGGTCTGTTCGTGACCACCTATCGTCGTGGTATGCGAGCAGCCGACGACGGGGCGCAAGTAGCACTGATATTGCTGACAATCTCGGCGCTGCTTCTGTTCTGGGCCGAGTTGTTCCGATTGCATGACATGTTCGGTGGTCGCCACAACACGGTGTTCAAGTTCTACTACCAAGTATGGATCTTCTTCGCGGTCGTAGGTGGATACAGCATCTATTTCTGGATGCGTCGGCATCCGTCGTTCATGGGTCGAATCAGGTACCTGAGCGTCGCGGCGGTTGTAGTCGCGGCGTTGCTGATCGCCGTGTCTTTGTACTATCCTTTCGCCGCAACCGCTGGCAAATCATCGGAATCGGGAACTGAGTTCACACTTGACGGGCTCAGGTTCTTGGAAAATAGCGGCTCAGCAGTTCCCGAAGCGATGGATTGGATTCGCGAGAACGTCCGCAACGACGACGTGCTGATAGAGGCACCTGGAAACAGCTATACCCAGCATGGTCGATTCTCGGGCTGGACCGGCAGACCAGCAATCTTGGGCTGGACCGGACACCAGAGCCAATGGCGAGGCGGCGACGAATGGTGGATAGATCGGAACAGCGATGTTGAGCGTATATACATCAGCGCCGACGATGCGGAGACACTCGCGCTGATCGAACTTTACAGTGCCGACTATTTGATCGTCAGTCAAAATGAACGTCAAAAATATACTGGATTAGATGTCTCGAAATTCGATCGCATTGGGCGCCGTGTGTTTGAGAACCAACAAGTGACCATTTTCGCCTTGGGAGAGTAGGCTTGGATACGGCACATACTCGACCAGAAGGTGGCGCGCGCGAATCGTCATCCCGCTCAATTGGGATGCGCGCGGGATGGGTAGATGGGGCATGGACCACAGTCACGCGCACGAGCGCGACGATGGTCGATACTGCTACCGAACTCTCAATATCCCCACGCGTTCAGTACGGTATTTACGCCGCTCTTTTCCTCATCGGATTGGGTATGCGGCTGGTGCGTCTGGGTGACCAAGCTGTGCACCATGACGAGAGTCTGCACGGCTATTTCGGTTACCAGATCGCTATCGGCAACGAATACGAACACTCGCCGCTGACCCATGGCATGTTCCTGTTCGAGCTGATCGCTGGGATGTTCTTCTTATTCGGGGATTCGGAGTTCACACTCCGACTCGGAATGGTGCTGTTCGGCGCCGCGCTGATCCCCATTCCGTTGTTGATGCGAAAGCAGTTGGGGGATATCGGAGCGATTCTCACCTCCGTCATGCTGACCTTCTCGCCCGCGCTCTTCTACTTCTCTAGGTTCGCCCGCAACGACATCCTAATGGCCTTCTTCATTGCGTTGCTCGTTGTGGCGATGTGGCGATACATCGAAGAGCAGCGTCACCGATGGCTCTACATCGCAGCCGCGGTCCTCGCATTTTCGATGGCAACCAAAGAGTCGGCCTACATCTTCGTCGTCATCTTCGCCGCCTACTTCGCATGGTCCACGCGCTACGAACTCCGTGACATTCTGCTAGGGCACATGAAGCTGAGCGAGATCAGTCCACAAGGTCACATCTTGGTGTTGCTGGTCGGACTAACCGCGCCGTTCTATGTTGCGGGGATTGCGCTATTCCAAGACCTGTTCGGACTGACTCTGGCGGCTGTCGAGGGCACTCCCGGCGTAGTTACTGGAGCTCCAGACGGTTCAATTGCGACCGCAGTCGCAGCAGTATTGACGTTGTTGGTGTTCGGTGTCGGTGTCGCAATTGGGGCATGGTGGAACTGGCGCCGATTCTGGGTCGCACTGGCGATTTTCTGGGCGATCTATGTCGTCATCATGACCAACTTTGGTAGCCACTACCCTGGCGTCATCACTGGTGTGTGGCAGTCTCTCGGGTATTGGCTCGCTCAACAAGATGTTCGTCGCGGCGACCAGCCTTGGTACTACTACTTCATCATGGGCTCGGTTTACGAGTTCCTGCCGATGCTGTCAGCTATGGGTATCGCACTCTACTACGCGATTCGCACCGGATGGCGGTCGATTGGCCTGATCGCCATCAGTGTGATCAGCTTCGCAATATCTACGACGCTGCTATACACGCAGTACTACCAAAAACCCGATCCTCCCTCAGAACTGCTGATCCTCCCCTTCTTGGCATTGGCATTCGTCACGTTGATATTCATACCGCTGACGTTGAACACGTCGAGGTTTATGCGCTTCTTGTTGTTCTGGGCGTTCGCGACCTTTTTGGCGTTGTCGGTCGCGGGTGAGAAGATGCCATGGTTGCTCGCACAGTTGACAGTTCCCTTCATCTTCGTGGCAGGCCACGGATTGGGGATACTGACTAACTACATCAATTGGCGTTACGTATGGCAACGGAAGGGATGGGTCGCGTTCGCGTTGGTGCCACTCGCTCTGGTCGTTATATATCGGTTGATCTTCTTCGAGTTCTACGATAATTTCGATATCAGCAACTCGCGCGACTTGGGCCAATTCTTCGAGTTGTGGTCGCTGATAGCCTTCTGCGGTGTCGGATTGTTGCTTTTGATCCAGAGCGGGTTGTCGCAGGGCTTCCGACCAGTTCTCAGCGTGATCGTGATTGCTCTTGTCGTAGTGATGTTTGCTTTCACTCTGCGCGCATCTTTCAACGCCGTGTACAAGCACGGGGACGTGCCTAGAGAGATGCTCGTCTACACGCAGACGACACCAGACCTGCACCAAACTGCGAAGGAGTTCGATTTAGCGCGCGACTTGGCATGGGACAAAAGCGAGTTCAGCGTGGCGATAGATAACCGGGACGGCTTCGCCTGGCCATGGAGCTGGTACCTGCGCGAATATACATCGAACTGGTATCTGGACGACGTTGCCCATGGTGGTGTCGGTTACATCGACCTCGAAGGCGAGGGCGCCACTGTGGGCGATACTCGCACGATCGCGGTGATCAACGCGCGCAACCACGATGCAGTCAAAGAATCGTTGCCAGAACGTTTCGGCGAAGGCAGACACATGATCCACCGCTGGTGGTTCCCAGAGGTATACAAAAACAAGACCCCAGGTGATGTGTGGAACGGCTTGACCAACCGAGAACTGCTGCGACCGATCGCGGATTTCTGGTTCCACCGCAAACTGTCAACGGATATCGGGTACATCGATTCGTACGTCTACTACCGGGACGATACGCCATCTGCGCCTCTACGATGACGGTCGACATACCGAAGCGGCTCGCACACTAGCCTAGTCATGGTCAACCCACAGTGATCAAGAGCCGCGCATTCTGGATAGGCTTGCTCGGAAGCGTCGCATTCTTGGGCGTATTCTTCTTCGCGATCGTCGATGATTTCGATCAAGTGATAGACGTGTTCGCCTCTGCGAACTACATCTACGCCATCCCTTCTCTAGCCTTCTACACGCTGGCTCTGTGGTTCCGAACCGTGCGATGGCGGTACCTGCTCAAGCCGTTCACCGGCGAATCGACGCGCCGCGCATTATTCCCCGTCGTTGTTGTTGGTTACATGGCGAACAATCTGATACCGCTCCGTATCGGTGAGTTGATGCGCGCGTACTATCTCTCCCTGCGTGAAAATGTCGGCACTATGGCCGGATTCGGAACGGTCGCCTTGGAGCGCGCTTCCGACGTAATCGCGTTGCTGCTGCTCGTCGCAATTGCCGCGATAGTCGGCGCGATCGGATTCCAGACGGCTGTTAGCGGTGTGGCTGAGCAAGTGCCGGGCGGTGTTGCCGTCCTCACAATTGGTGCGTTGCTACCCTTTGTTGCCGTTTTCGCCGTCGTCGCATACGTAGTCGTGATGTCGCCGGAGAGCATACGTCGACTGATGGGCGGGATGCTAATCATTATCCCACCGAGGATCCGAGTCAAGATCATCAATCTGGCGATGAACCTGATCGAGGGATTGACAGTGATCCGGACATGGCAGGGTTTGCTGAAAGTGATCGCGCTTTCGATCCCCGTCTGGATCGCGGAGATCACGATGTATTACGTGATCGCTTTGGGTTTCGACATCCGGGCGGAGTTCGGGAGCCAAATCGAATTCATCGCAGCGATCGTTGCGTTCGGCGCCGCCGCGAACCTCGCAGGCATATTGCCATCGAGCGCCGGAAGTCTCGGACCATTTGAGTTGCTAGGTGCAGCAGCTTTGACTACGCTTGGCATCGATGGCGATGTTGCCGCTGCATACGCGTTGACGGTTCACGTGGTTTTGTGGGCCCCGGTCACGATCGCGGGTGCCATCATACTTTTCTTCGATCGAACATCGTTTGTCAATCTCGCGCGCGGCGCAAGGTCCGTACGCGGTAGAAGACGCAACCCTGAGTCGAACGCGACGCAAGCTTCAGAAAATCCCGCGGAGTTGAATCCATGAAGGTCGGGATTGTTGGAGCTGGCGCGGCGGGCCTGGCAGCCGCGTACGATCTCGGTCGTGCCGGTCACGATGTTGTGGTGTACGAGTCGGCACCCTTCATCGGCGGTCAAGCGTCAACGATTCCCGTCGGCGGACATCCGCTCGAGCGCGGCTATCACCACCTGTTCACCAACGACCGGGCGATCCTGGATCTGATGGAGGAAATGGGCATCGGCAATGCGATGGAGTGGTATCCGTCAAACGTCGGCACTTACGTCGATGGAGGTTTGCATCGCACTACGACGGCGTTCGACCTGTTGCGTTTCAGCGCCATACCGATGTTCGAACGCATCCGCATGGGATTGTTCACGCTTCGCGTCCAACGCATCAAAGACTGGGAGAGCCTTGAGCCGTACACCGCGGACCAATGGCTGAGCGAGAAGCTCGGCGGAAAAGCATACGACGTGCTTTGGAACCCCCTCCTCCGCGGAAAGTTCGGCCGATTTTACGGCGAAGTCGGAATGCCCTGGTTCTGGTCGAAGATACAGACCAGATTCGCTTCGCGCGAAGGCATGTTGGCGAAGGAAGTCCTTGGATATCCGACTGGCAGTTTCGACGTGGTATTCGATACGTTGGCGGACAAGATCAGGGATACCGGTGGTCAGATACACATCGAGAATCCTGTCACAAAGATCGTTCCTCGAAACGAATCTGGCAAAGTTGGCATCGAATCTGTGTGCGAAGGACGAGAGAATGTCGATTTCTTCGACTGCGTTCTTTCCACAGTGCCATCATTCTCCATGCCGAGTCTGATGGACTCGATCCCATCTGGGTACCTCTCCCGCTTGGATGGCGTGCAATATCTGGCTGCGGTCGTCGTCATACTTGAGATGGACCGGAAGCTCACAGACTACTACTGGATGAACATCGCTTCGGATGATGTGCCGTTCCTTGGCATCATTGAGCACACCAACATGTTGCCGAAGGAGTGGTACAACGATCGCCATGTCGTTTATCTCACCAACTATCTGCACCGACGCGATGAACTGTTCAACTTGTCGCCCGATGAGTTAACAGACCTGTATTTCGATCACTTGCACAAGTTCAACCTAAACTTCAATCGTTCTTGGGTTAAGGACGTGCATTACAACGCGGTTAGCGCCGCACAACCGATAATCGGAACCGACTACGGTGCTAAGAAACCGTCGCATCATACGCCCTTCGATCGCATCTATCTGGCGAACACGACGCAGATCTACCCGGAAGACCGCGGCACAAACTACTCGATCCGAATGGGCAGAGAGGTGGCGAAATTGATGCTGTCCGACGCTGCCAAAGGATGGTCGAATTGGCGATCCAACTGATCGTCGCTTGTGGGCTTAGCAGAAGACGCTCTAAGTTAACCTATATGCGTGTTTGAACGTGAACAGAGTTGAGCCAATCAGGAGACTAAACGCATGGGCGTCATGGACGGCAAGGTATCTATCATCACCGGCGCAGGCACCGGCATCGGCAAGGTGGCCGCAGTCATGTTCGCTGAAGCTGGCTCAGACCTGGTTCTTGCCGGGAGACGTCAAGCGCCGCTCGATGATGTCGCAGAACTAGCGCGGGAGCACGGAGTGGAGGTCGAGGTCAGATCCACAGACCTCGAAAACGGTGATGCCGCGGCGGATTTGGGAAAGTGGAGCTTGGAACGCTTCGGGAAGGTTGACATCCTGGTCAACAACGCCGGGCACAGCAGCCGTGTGCGTTCGCTGCGATATGTGGGCCCTGAAGAGTGGGATTCGGTCTTCAAGGTGAACGTCGAAGGCGTTTACCGGCTGACGCAATCGGTGTTGGCAAACATGATCGACCGCGGCGCCGGCACGGTGATCACGGTGTCGTCGATGGCGGCGTTGAACCCCGGTCTTATGGGCGGAGCACCATACAGCGCAGCGAAAGCGGCATCGTTGAACATGATCCGCGGCATGAACACTGAACTCGCTAAGTTTGGAGTCCGGGCCTGTGCCATCATGCCCGGTGAAGTGGACACGCCGATCCTGGAAAATCGTCCTCGACCACCAGATGCGGACGATCGTTCGACGATGATGCAGGCCGAGGACATCGCGCAGGCGATATTCCTGTGCGCGGCGATGCCGCAAAGGACAATTGTCGAACAGATCGTGATGATGCCTACGATGCGTCGCGATACGTCGCGCGACATGGTCGCGGCAGAAAACGAAGGTTCCAACCGATGAGGCCATGCTGGGCAATTCTGCGCGCCGAATAATGATGCTCTGTTACGATTCCATCTAGACGAATATGTGGGCAGAGCAATGCGCTACATATCCGAACTTAGTCTCTCGATTACGCTGGAGATAGATTGACGACAAGTCAGCAACAGAGCCGACCGGAGTTGCGCGAGCGCATCCGTGGAGCACTCGAATCCCAGCGCGCCGACAAGGAGAGGGTCCCGAGCATAACGGTGCTTTCTTCATTGCTCGCGGTCCAAGACGACTTGCACTACATCCCCGACGAAGCGATCGAAGAGACGGCGATCTTCTGCAACGCCACTATCAACGACGTTTGGAGCGTGGCGTCCTTCTACACCAACTTCCGCTTTACCCCGCCGGGCATGACTACAGTCGATGTTTGTTGGGGTCCAACTTGCCACCTAATGGGCGCGCAGAAGGTGTTGGATGCCGTGCAAGACGAGTTGGGAGTGGATTCCGAGGAGACGAGCGCCGATGGCAAGATAACGTTGCGCTACAGCACTTGTCTCGGGGCGTGCGCTCAAGCGCCCGTAATCGCACGCGACCATATCCTCAAAGGGCGCGCAAATCCCGGTTCAGCGCGCCAATACATAGCTGACCTCCAACAGGAACTCGAGAATGGTATCGCGCACTGAAGCACCTGTGGACACCTACGCAGTGGCGATGAGTCAGCAGACGCAGTATGCATTGCTGCGCACTCGCGCACGTCAACGATGGAATGATCTGACTGAGGGCGGCAAACCTTGGGTTAGGGTCGGATTTGGAGCATCAGGTCAAGCTGCCGGTGCTGACGAAGTATTCGATGCTTTCCAACATTATGGTCCCAACGGCACGCAACAGATAAACCTCTCTACAGTTGGCGCGCACGGCTTGATGTACCTTGAACCCGTCGTCGACATCATCGTTCCCCGCGCTAATCGCGTGTTCCACGCAAACGTCACACAGGAAATGGTGCCGGACATCATATCCCACTACATCGATGGGCGCGACCAGCATCCCCTTCACGCTTCAGCGTACGCATACTCTGGACACACAGACGACTACACATCGCATCTGCCTCAGTGGGATCGGTTGCCACCTAATCAGCTCCAGAAAAAGTTACTCACCGCAAATTTCGGGAACATCGATCCCCACGATATCTTCCAGTACATCGCCCAAGACGGCTACTCGGCCCTGAACAAAGCGGTGCTGTCGATGACCCCGGACGAGGTTTTGGAAGAGGTCAAGACATCTGGCCTGCGAGGGCGCGGGGGAGCAGCATTCCCGACCGGCCTGAAGTGGTCTTTCCTCGCTCCGAGCAAAGCACCTGTGAAGTATGTGCTCTGCAACTGTGAAGAGGGTGACCCGGGCGCGTTTAATGACAAAGGCATTCTCGAAAGCGACCCGCACAGATTGATCGAGGGATTGATACTCAACGGCTATGCAACCAACTCTACTCACGGCGTCGTGTTTATCCGGCAGGGGCACGAAATTCCCATCGAAGCCACGCGTCGCGCGATCGATGAAGCATACGAAAACGGCATCCTCGGCGAGAACATCCTTGGATCCGACTTCTCGTTCGAGATGGAAGTTTCGTTGACCGGAGACTCATACGTCGCTGGCGAAGAGACTGCGATGATGGAGGCGATCGAAGGAAAACGCTCGACGCCTCGATACAAGCCGCCGTTCCCCGCACAGGCTGGACTTTTCCAGAAGCCGACCAACATCAACAACGTCAAGACAATCGCCTATGTGCCAAGCATCGTGGCGACCAGCGGAGATGAATTCAAAAAAGTAGGCACCGAATCGTCATCCGGGACCGCGTTGGTGTGCCTTACCGGTCATATCAAGCGTCCGGGGATGTATGAAGTCGAGATGGGAGTAACCATTCGTCAGGTCTTGGACGACATCGGTGGTGGTGTTGCTGATGGTTCCGAACGCATAAAGGTTCTACAGACTGGCGGCCCGCTAGGCGGTGTAATGGGTGAAGAGGCATTTGACACCGAGATCGATTTCGACGCCATGGCCCAATCAGGCGCGATCCTCGGCTCCGGCGGCATCATTGTCGGCGACGAAACAACCGATGTCGTCGATCTGATACGCAACCTCGTGGCTTTCAACCAGTTCGAATCATGCGGGAAGTGTTTCCCGTGCAGATTGGGCAACACCCACATGCTGGACGTGCTCGACAGAATGTGCAAGAACGAAGCCAAACCAGGTGATATGCAGTTGCTGGAGACGGTCGGCAACAACATGAAGATCGGTTCCTTATGCGGACACGGTCAACTTGGATACAACCCGATCTCTTCGGCGATAAACTACTTTGGCGAGGAGTTCGAGAAACGATTCAACGGCGAGTTGGAAAAATCCGGACCGTTCGGCGATGGTTCCATGATCCTTCCGAGCCGCACGCGTCCATGAGATCGATTCACACAACTGGCAGCGAGATACACCATGCCTGAACCCATAAAGTTCACGATCGACGGTCAGCAAGTGGAGTCTGCTCCCGGTCAAACAATCCTCCAAGCGGCGCTGGAAGCCGGAATCTACATTCCGTATCTCTGTTATTTCCCGCACATGAAACCGTACGGCGCTTGCCGCACCTGTGTCGTCGATACTGAGGCGGGCGGACGCAAGATGACCTTGGCGTCATGTACCGCTACACCGATGCCGGACATGGTGGTGGAGACGAAAAACGAGTCGGTAAGCGAACTGCGACGCGGAATCATCGAACTGTTGATGTCGGAACATCCACATGGATGTTTGACGTGCCACCGGATCGAGCTGTGCGGACCTCAGGACGTTTGCCAACGCCATGTCGACGTCACCGACCGGTGCACGATCTGCCCGAAGAACGAGCGGTGCGAGCTGAAGGACACCGTACGATCGGTTGAACTCGACCTACGGACGCCCCTCAACTACAACCGCCGCGACCTCCCGATACATGCCGACGACCCGCTTTACGACCGCGATTACAACCTCTGCATCGTTTGCGCTCGTTGCGTGCGCGTGTGCGACGAGGTGCGTGGCGATACCGCGTTGACGCTAACGTCTCGCTCTGGCGTGTCGCTCGTGGGCACATCGCACGGCACTTCGCTCATGGAGTCCGGTTGCGAGTTCTGCGGCGCTTGTATCGATGTCTGTCCCACCGGTGCACTGGTGGAGCGGGAATACAAGTGGGAGAAAGCAAGCCGACAAGTCACGACGACCTGCACCAACTGTGCGGTCGGCTGCCAGATGATCGCGGAAGTCAACCGTTTCGACAAGGTGATACGGTTCCGCGGCGATGTCAACGGCGCTCCCAATCTCGGACAGGCATGCTTCAAAGGCAAGTTCGGTTACGACTATCCGAACCATCGGTCTCGATTGAAGCGGCCGTACTTCAGAAAAGACGGCATCCTGACCAACGCCACGACCGAAGACGCATTCGCTGCCGCTGCCGCCGCATTGTCCAAATATTCACCCGACGAAATCGCGGTTATCGCCTCACCGCGCGGAAGCAACGAAGATAACTTCATCGCTCAGAAATTCGCACGGACCGCGTTGAAGACCAACAACGTCGACAGCGGGCACAACTTCATAGACGATTTGACGAAGCACATCGCAGAGCGTTGGGACATCGAACACACAAAGCGATCGATATGGGATATCGAAAACGCTAAGTCGGTCATGGTCGTGTCTGGAAACCCGACCGAAGACCAGAACGTGCTTGCGGTGCCGGTGAAACGAGCCGCCAAGCGTGGCGCAAAAATCGTCGTCATCGATCAGCGTGAGACCGAGCTCACGCGTTACGCCGATGTGTGGCTACGACCGAGGATCGGCACGGCACACATGGCCGTTATGGGTATCGTCCGATCCGTATTCGATGCAACTTTGGAGCAGGTCGACTTCATTCGTGAAAACGTCAAGAACAGCGAGGATTTCAAAGCTTCGCTGTGGGATTACGACCTGGGTCGAATAGCTCGCTACTGCGATGTCCCTATCGAAGTCTTTGCAGAGGCCGCTTCTGCGCTGGCAAGCCACCGAGAGATGGCTGTATTACTCGGAGCCGACACTGTGCCGCGCATGAGATACGATGCCATAGTCGACGCGGTTATGAATCTGCGCTTGCTCAATGGAACCGCAAATGGTCCAGGACAGGGCGTGTACCCACTCTATCTCGGAGCAAACACGCGCGGTTCTGATCAAGTTGGATGCAGACCGCTATCTGCAAAATCGGATCTGGCACGCAC
This sequence comes from Dehalococcoidia bacterium, assembly GCA_034423055.1. GTDB lineage: Bacteria > Chloroflexota > Dehalococcoidia > Lucifugimonadales > Lucifugimonadaceae > Bin127. The sequence continues at coordinate 22,130 of DAOUJE010000042.1, forward strand.
TTTAAGTGAAGCATGGGGCGTGGAATTTCCGGATGCGGAACCCAAAGGAGTTCGTGAAATCTTTGAGGCGATGCGCGACGGAAAAATCAAAGCCGCGATCGTGATGGCCGATGGTCTGAACCATACCGCTCAGCGGCTGGGAGATGTGCAAGCAGCTTTAGGCGCGCTCGAAACTTTGGTGGTTTCCTCTGTTTTCGACAACGAAACAACCGCTAATGCCGATATAGTCTTCCCGGCCGCACCGTTCTCGGAGCAGACGTCTACCGTCACGAACTTGGAGTCGCGGGTCCAACTCATCCGCGAAGCGAGCCAACCTAGATTCGAGGAGATAGCGGCGTGGGAAGTTTTCGCCGGATTGGCGAAAGCGATGGGCGCGTCCGGTTTCGATTACGCCTCTTCAAGCGAAGTATTCGACGCGATATGTGCCACGATTCCTGAGTACTCAGGTCTGAGCCACGATGCATTGGCTAAGGGCGGCAAAGTCACTAGTTCTCCTGACACTGAAGCGATCGAACCCAGCTTCGAGATAAACAAACCTGATTTCACAGCAGTTGCCGTTAACGGCATGTACTACGCGCCCGGACGCGTGTTGCACCAGCCCGAGCGCGAAATCACGCTTTCAGAGCGTAACTACTTGAACGTGATCGATCGCGTCGAGGTGATCCAAATACATGAAGACGATGCCGCGTCCCTAAGTGTTTCGGACGGCGATTCCGTACTGATTAAGGACTACAACGGCACGAAAGTTGCTGAAGGCGTTGCAAACATCACCAAGACGATGCGCGGCATTGTAAGCAGCACGACCCTCTTTGCAGAATTGGCGACATATATGGAAGAGTGCGAACATCCGGATCCTTCACCCACAGTGCCCGCGCTTGACGTTCGATCGGTCACAGTTGAAGTCGTCGCTAAGGCTCCAATGCGAGAATTGGTGCAGGTTTGACATTACCGCTTGCAATCGTTGCACCAGGTTTAGACGGCGTACAGAGGTTGTAGAATCTCATATATGCAACCGTTCGTTTATAGAGGCTGCCCGGAGTTGCGGCAGGCAACAAACTAGCGGAGAAACGGAGTTTAAGTAATGGCACATCCTATCGATGTTAACGATGCCGATTTCCAATCTGAAGTCCTCTCTTCTGACATCCCGGTACTTGTAGATTTTTGGGCCGAATGGTGCGGACCGTGCAAGATGGTCGCGCCCGTCGTCGAAAAGCTGGCAAACGATTACGAAGGCGTAGTCAAGTTCGCGAAGGTTGACGTAGACCAAAACCCCGGATTGTCAGGCACGTACGGAGTGCGAAGCATCCCGACGTTGCTGATCTTCAGAGACGGTAGCCCTGTGGAGCAGGTTGTAGGCGCCGTGCCGGAGAGCGTCTTGAAAGATAAGCTTCAAGGTGTCCTTCAGATGGCGGCTTGATCTACCGCATCCCAAAGCATTTGCTTTACGAAAGGACGGTTCACTGAACCGTCCTTTCGATTTGTTGTCGGGTGCGAGTACACGATTTAGAAACTTTCTCGCTTTAGTATCGTGATAGAACAACCGCGTGGGAGTGGATGGGTCCCGGTGGGCTTCACGGACTTCAAATCCGCTGGCGTGCATCCTTCGATGTGCGCGGAGGGTTCGACTCCCTTGCACTCCCGCCATGCGATGTTCGGTGTTGGCTGTAAGAATCAGAACCAATGTCCGTAGCACTAGTTTTCGGCGAAATGAGGAGCGAAAGATGCGATACGCAACGCTAGGGGAGACCGGAATCGAAGTATCCCGAATGGCACTTGGATGCTGGCCGTTCGCCGGTGGAAGAGTGTGGGGACCGCAAGACGACAACGACTCGATTGCCGCGGTGCACGCGTCGCTTGACGCTGGCGTCAACTTCTTCGACACGGCCGAGGGTTATTCCGACGATTCCAATTCCGAAGAAGTGCTCGGGCGGGCATTGAAGGGCCGGCGCGCCGATGCAGTCATTGCCACGAAGATCGGCAACACCAATCTCCACCCGTCGGTTGTCGCAGAACACTGCAATGCAAGCCTCGAGCGTCTACAGACAGACTACATCGATCTCTATCAGATCCACTGGCCGAACCACGACGTTCCGATCGAGGACACGATGGCCGAGTTGCTCAAGCTTCAAAACAGCGGAAAGGTGCGTGCCCTCGGCGTCTGCAACTTCGCAGTCCGCGACCTCACGGACATTCTCGAATGTGGCGCTATTGTCACGAACCAGCTCCCATACAACCTGCTCTGGCGGGCGTTGGAGTTCGCGATCAAACCGACATGTGTCGCCAACGACGTAGGCGTTATTTGTTACAGCCCATTGCAGCAAGGGATGTTGACTGGGCGATACGCTACAGCAGACGATGTTCCGCCAGGGTTGTCGCGCACCCGCCACTTCAACAAGAACCGCGAACAGGCGATACATGGGGAAGAAGGTTGTGAAGAAGAGACTTTCGCAACGATAGCTTCAGTGCTGAGCATTGCCGAGGAGATCGGAGAGCACCCGGCGAAGATTTCGTTGGCTTGGCTGTTGGCACAAGAGGGTGTAACGAGCCTATTGGTCGGAGCGCGCAATCCCGATGAAGTGGCACTCAACACACCGACGTTCGATTACGACTTGCCTTCCGATGTAGTCGCCGCGTTGTCTGACGCAACGGATGGCCTCAAGCAGATCCTAGGCGAAAACGCCGACTTTTGGCAGTCGCCAGGGCGAATGCGCTGATGACGCATCCGGGGTTCAGCAGTTGCTCAGCCAAGCCGCATTCACCTTTACCGCTTGGACATTGTGGATATTTACGTGAGTAAACTGCCACAATGTATTAGTAGGGGTTGATGCAGTGTACTCGGACGATTCTCACTTTTCTGCGCGCCCTCGCAATAACGGATGATCGACAAGACGCGAACCATACCTGACAACGGCAAGCTGGATGCTCTGTTCGACGTGTTCGGCGGGATCAACGAAGGATACGCCGCCAGCATGTTGGAAGGCGATTCCGTGGTCAATGCGTCGAACAGATCGGATGGGTTTGGGACCGACCTCGAATACGACGGTCTTTTGATGGACCCCCATTTCCTGGATCGAGAGATCGTCATTGTCAATGACGAACCCGATACCAATGAAGGCTCAACAACAGCGGATGGTGCTTTGGTTTCGACCGAAGAGGTGACAGTTGTTGACCGTGCACCGGAGGTATCGGTTGACCAAATCGTTCGTGTCGAGCGCCTGATCAGCGCGATCCGCGAAGACGGACATCAAGCCGCCGACATCGACCCTCTCAAGATGCTTCAACGGACCGACGAGCATCTGAACCCTGAACGCTTCGGAGTGCTTCCAGAGACCCTTGCAGCATCGACACATCTCCTAGCCGAAGCTAACGATGAGATGCGTCCTTGGCTCGCCAAACCGACGATAGGCGAAGCCATTGCAGAGTTGAAGTCCTATTATTGCGACACCATCGGGTACGAGTTCGGGCACATACACAGCGTTGAAGAGCGGAATTGGCTACAGCATCAAGTCGAAAACCAAGCGGCGATGCAGTTCATGACCGACGCTCAAAAGTGGTGTCAACTTGAACTCCTGACAAAGGTTGAAGGTTTCGAAAAATACCTCCACGCAACGTTCCCCGGAAAACGATGGTACGGACTTGAGGGGTTAGATGCCCTGATACCGCTGATTGACCAGATTATTCTGCAATCGGCTTTCAACGTCAAGCAGATCGTTATGGGCATGCCGCATCGCGGACGATTGAATGCCTTGGCGCACTTGCTTGAACAGCCCTACGAATCGTTGCTGACAGGATTCTTGGAAGGCAGATTCGCTCACCTCGCGGCTATGGAAGCGGCTGGTTGGATGACCGATGTCAAGTACCACCTCGGTTCAAGAGCCGATGTCGATGTGAACCAAGATGGCTCCACGGACATCATGTTGCGCCTGCTTCCGAACCCCAGCCATTTGGAGATGGTAGACCCGGTTGTCTTGGGAGCAGTAAGGGCCACGCAAGATGAGGCTTCGGGTGAAAACGATCAGCACTTGGAAGCAATGGCATTGCTGATCCATGGCGATGCCGCGTTTGCGGGACAGGGCGTCGTCGCAGAATCCCTCAACCTGGTGAACCTCGACGGGTATTCGGTTGGAGGCGCTATCCATGTGATCGCGAACAACCAGCTGGGATTTACCACACAGCCGAACGAAGGCTATTCGGGACAATACTGCTCAGACATCGCACGCGGTTACGAGATACCAGTTGTTCATGTCAACGCGGATGACCTTGAAGCATGCTCCCTCGTCGCCAAGATGGCAGTTTCGTATCGATTGAAGTTCCGCAAAGAGTTCGTCATCGATCTGATCGGCTATCGACGGCATGGTCACAACGAGAATGACGAGCCTAGATTCACTCAACCGATCACCTACAGCAAGCTCGATCAGCACCCGACGTTGCGTGAGCAGTGGGCAAGTCGATTGGTCGCAGAGGAAGTCGTTTCTCAGCAAGAAGTCGACGATTTGGTGGCGACTACGTTCGAAGCATTGAACACCGCCATGCAGGCCGTCGATGGATCCGGCCGAGGATCCAAACGCCAAGAACCCGCAGATCTGGGACTGACCCCGGAACCGATGCAGGGGATGGAATACCCTGATACATCGATTGATGAGCAACGTCTCATCAAATTGAACGCCCACATCACCTCGCTGCCCGTCGATTTCAAAGTGCATCCCACCGTCGCCCGAGCTTTTGGCCGACGTGTCCAAGCGATGGATGACGAGGAGCCGAGTATCGATTGGGCCCACGCCGAGGCATTGGCGCTCGGATCTGTGCTCCAAGATGGCATCGCGGTACGACTTACCGGGCAGGACTGCGCTCGTGGCACCTTCAGCCAGCGACACGCGGTTATATGGGAACAAAACACTGGATGTCAGTACTCCCCGTTGAAGCAAGTCGAAGGTGCTAAGTTCTCGATATTCAACAGCCCATTATCAGAAGCCGGTCCCGTCGGTTTCGAGCATGGATACAGCGTGTTTTCCGAATCCAGTCTTGTGCTTTGGGAAGCACAATTCGGCGACTTCGTGAACAACGCACAGGCCGTTATCGATGAGATGATCGTCTCAGCGAAGGAGAAGTGGGGACAAGACTCCAACCTCGTCCTGCTTTTACCTCACGGCTACGAAGGGCAGGGTCCGAATCACTCCCACGCACATCTCGAACGCTTCCTAGATCTCGCGTCCAGCGGCAACATGCGAATCGCGAATCCAACCACGGCCGCGCAGTATTTCCACCTCCTCCGTACCCAAGCCGCGTCGCTGAGTGAGCCTGAACGTTCGCGACCGTTGGTGGTCATGACTCCGAAGAGCCTCCTGCGACATCCGTTCGCGGCAAGTTCGATAAACGAATTGACCACCGGCAAGTTCCGACCGATCCGCAAGTTCGCACTCTCCAAGTCCGGGCCAGACAGGGTCAAAAGAATCGTTCTGTGCAGTGGCAAGGTATTCGTTGATTTGGCAACCCACCCGAAGATAAATACCGTCGACGACATCGGACTGATCGTTATAGAAGAGCTGTACCCTTTCCCTGAGGAACTAATCTCTGAAGCCTTCGAATCGTTTTCCAGATACGAAGACGTCGTCTGGTTGCAAGAAGAGCCTCGAAACCGGGGAGCATGGGACTTCGTCAGAACACCGATCGCCTCGATAGCGAAATCGGGCATCAGATACATCGGTCGCCCCCGAAGCCCAAGCCCGGCATCAGGATCGAACTGGCTCCACCGCCGGCAACAAGACCGATTGATCCGCATCGCGCTCAAGCTCGACCACGACGATTGAACCAGTATGCCCTTACCGATGGAAACGCTAATTCGACACGGCAAGTCAAATAGGACGAACAGGTAGATGGAAGAAATAATCGCACCAGATTTTGGCGAATCGGTCTTCGAAGCATCGGTCGGCCAGTGGTTCAAATCCACCGGTGACACCGTCGAGGTCGGAGAACCGATAGTTGAGTTGCATACCGACAAAGCTGTTCAAGAAATAAACGCGGTGCAGAACGGCACTATCGGAACGCTGCTCAAGCAGATTGATGACGTAGTGCGACCGGGCGACACCCTTTGTGAATTCCAATCGGCAGGGGCACAGCCGTCGCCAACCCAGGAAGAAGAATCAGTCAATGTAGTCGCAGCTGAAGAGGTTGCGATAGCTGAGATCGACGTGGCAGACGAACCTGCAACGGATGATGTGCCAGACATCGAAGTCGTTTCAGATGATACCGACGACGAAGACGACGGCTATGTAGAGATCCAGTTCGGCCCCTTCGTCGAAATGCCCTCCACCACAGAACCAGTTGATGGCGAAGTCGAAGCGGAATCTCAAGACACAAACGTGACCGAAATCGACGAGCCGCCGACCGAGATCGCTGCACCAGTGGCGGCACAACCTGAGACGGATCCCCAAATCTCCGAGTTGCGACAGATCATTGACGACAAACCGGTACGTCGCGAACGCCTGTCGCGACGACGATTGACCACTGCAAGACGCATGTCGCAAGTGCAAGCCGAGGCGGTGATGACGACCACCTACAACGAGGTCGACATGTACGAGGTGATCCGCATCCGCCGCGACTTCGGCCCGCAGTTCCTGGAGACGAACGGCGTGAAACTCGGCTTCATGTCGTTCTTCGTCAAAGCCGTGCTGAACGGTTTGAAGGGTTTCCCCATACTGAACTCCGAGTTGGAGGGCAACGAACTCGTCTACAAGGAGTACTATGACATCGGCATCGCAGTTGCTAGCGACCATGGCTTAGTCGTGCCGGTGATTCGCGACGCGGACGACAAGTCGTTTGCTGAAATCGAAACTGAAATCCGCGGTTTTGCCGATAAAGCCCGTACCGGATCATTTGCGTTGGAAGATCTGGTCGGAGGCACGTTCACGATCACTAACGGCGGCGTGTTCGGATCGATGATGTCCACACCGATATTGAACCCGCCGCAAGTCGGCATCTTGGGAATGCACAACATCGTCGACCGCGCTGTTGTTGTCGATGGGCAAATAACGATACGCCCAATGATGTACCTCGCCGTGACGTACGACCACCGCGTCGTCGAAGGCGCTCACGCCGTGCAATTCCTGATGCGGATAAA
>DAOUJE010000043.1:0-3082 GCA_034423055.1 Dehalococcoidia bacterium
AGCAGTTCGGGGTCGATCTTAAGTTTGTAGGTGATGTTGATGCGCTTGATGACTAGGACGTTGCCTTCTTTCTCGATCTCGCCGATGGTGTCGGATTCGAGATAGCCCTCGCCTGCCAGTATACCGCGCGCCTCAAGGGCGCCGCCGAAGGTTCCGGTCATTCAACCGCTGGTGGCAGCTACGATGTAATCCAAAGTCGTGGCGTGCGGTTCGGAGATGTCGGGGCTGACTCCGTAGTGCTCCGCGACTTCGGAGTGGACGCCGAACTTCACCTCGCCGTCGATTGGAAGGTGCGCGATCCGATAAGGCCCCTTGATCCTCTGCAACTTTATGAGCGAACGATAAGCGACTGCATCTTCTGTAGGCATTTTCCGGTTCTTCCTAGAATCTGAGGTGGTAGATTGAGTTAGCATATCGCATCGCAGATCTATACGAAAAAGCATCCGAGAAACGAGGCAATGAAGAGATTTTTCCGACTACCTCCAGCGTTTCCTATCCTATTCACTGTTGTCGCCGCAGTAGTTCACGCTGCTCTGTGGTCTTTCGAGCCGTTGACATCGCCTTGGAACTACATCAGCGGATCGATCATAATCGCTATCGCAGCAGTAATGGGCTTTTCCTCAGCTGCCGCATTTAGGAGCCGTGGCGAGAGCCTTGACGTTAGCAAGCCCACCCAGAGGATTGTGTCCGACGGCATCTACGCCACTTCACGCAACCCTGTATACCTCGGTTTCATACTGGCGATATTCGGGATCGGCTGCTTCGCCAACTCCCTCGCCATCATGCTCGCTGCGATTCCCGCCTTCGCAGGGCTCAACTGGTACACCATCCCGAAGGAAGAGCGATATCTTCGCAGCAAGCTAGGCGATGAGTACGAGGAGTACACCAAACGCGTCAGACGATGGCTGTGAAGCCGAAGCGTCAAAACACCTGAGTGGCTATCGGATACGAACCGAGCACCTTAACTAGGGGTGCCAACTCGCGCAATCCGTCCAGCGTTTCCGAGATTTCTGGATCCGTTCGATGGCCGACAAAGTCCAAGAGGAACACGTAGTTGCCGAGTTCATCGCCCGTGGGGCGCGATTCGATCTTTGTGAGGTTGATGTTGCGGCGCGCGAAGGGTTCGAGTGCCATGTAGAGTTGCCCAGGAGTGTCGCGGTTCATAAAACTGAAGGCGATGCTGGTTTTGTCGGATCCAGTGGCTTCATGGTCTGAATTGCTGAGAATCACGAAGCGGGTAACGTTGTTTTGGCGGTCTTGGATTCCGGATCTAATCACTGGCAGTCCAGCTAAATCAGCTGCACGCCGCGGCCCGATGGCAGAGACATCGGCGGTTCCGGACTTCACACGATACACAGCCTCAACTGTGCTGGCGGTGCCAACGCGGGCCGCTTCGGGGAGATGGGTGTCAAGGAAGTCGCGGCACTGAGACAATGCCTCAGGTTTGGATCTTACGACTTTGATCTCCGACAAATTGGTGTCGGGATGAGCGATCAAACACTGTTCGATACCCAGCAACATCTCGCCTTTGATCTGGATATCGGATGCCTGGACCAAAAAATCCTCGATGTCGATTACTGCGCCGCCGACGCTGTTCTCGATCGGCACGATTGCTTCATCGACTTCCCCGTCTGCGAGCGCGCCTACGACTTGGTGCATCTCTGGGTACCCGACTCGCTCCCAGTCTGCTGGCGCGTAGACATGGCACGCCTGGTCGGTGAATGTCCCCTCAGGGCCAAGATGCGAGATGCGTTTAGGCCCCTGCCGTAGGCTGTCAGTTAACAAGCGAAGAGAACCTCTGATCAGTCAATACGTATGCCAGTTCATCCAAGGCCTCGACTGGACATGAAGCGATCACTTCCTCGCCGCCAAGAATCACAGTGTCCTCGTTTGGCACGAATGGTGAACCGACGTTGGACACGATCAGGGCGATGATGATTCCGTAGGGAAGTGCAAGGTCACGGAATCGATTGCCGACCGAGCGAGCGTTGCGCGGTATCTTCATCGATACCAGTTTTTCGTTGCGGTCGTTCAGCGTCATCAATTCAGCCATGGGATGGTCTAGCAATGTGCCGGCTAGATTGGCCAAGATGATGTCAGTGCGGCTGATGATGGAATCTACTCCAACCGATAAGAACAGGTTCGTGTCAGTGCTGTCGTTAACGATCGAAACCACGGTTTCGACGCCGAAGGTGAATTTCGCGAGCTGACAGGCTGCGAGATTGACGGCGTCGTCGCCAGTGGTTGCGATCAGCGCATCGCAGCGGTTGATGCCTGCACTCTGAAGCGTGAACTCCTCGGTGGCGTCACCGAGCATGGCGACGTTGCCAAGTGTCTTGTGAACCATGTCGACACGGGCTTCGTCGGTGTCGAGCAACAACACCTCGTGCCCTGCGTGCAATTGCGAGTATGCGCTGCGCGTTCCTAGTGCTCCGCATCCGATGATGATGACATACATTTCAGACTACCCGTGATCGTGGCTGCTACTACTGGGTTGCAGCTGCGCTGTTCTCCTCAGAACTTTCCACACCTATGTTAAGCGTGTCGCGTAAATCCGACAGCGCCAATGTGTACGGGTTCACGATGCGAATATCGAAACGTTCGTAGATTTTGCCCAACGATTCATTGGTGACGACTGCGATGACGTCGTCTACGTCGTACATGATCTTCGCTTTGAGTGCCGCGAGCCCGTTTTCGGCGGGAGTTCGCAGGGCTGCTATGAAAAGATCTGTGCCGCGGATATCCATGGCTACCATCGTTTCGTCCAGAGTCGCCTTGGCTTCCAATACCTCGACGTTTGATCGTGCGACGAGATGGCTGGGAAGAGACCGTAGCCGTCTCCCCTCGGCTTCTACGATCAAAACATCGTGCCCCGATTCGCTGAGGATGTTGGCCATCACGATGCCCAAGCGGTCATGTCCTGCAATTACGACTCTCATTTCCACTAATTTACCGGAGAATCAGTCGTCGCCATTAGCGCGCATGAGGATCTTCTGATCAGGTTGCTCCGATGCAGCTTCAAAGCCCCTGGTTGGTTCGCGTACCAACACCACTGCACAGGGCGCGTTAGTCATGAGATACT
>DAOUJE010000044.1:0-72654 GCA_034423055.1 Dehalococcoidia bacterium
GCATCCTCCAACGCATCTCATGTCATTCCGAGGCCCCTCGCCCTGTCATTCCCGCGCCAATCCACGTCATTCCCGCGCCCCTCGCGCTGTCATTCCGAGCGCAGCGAGGAATCTCCCCCTCCCTCCCTTTTGCGTCAGCACCCCTTCCCCCTTCAGGGGGAGATTAAGAGGGGGGCAGCGAAGCAAGATCGCAGGGGTATGCACCCCGGCGGCGAAGCCGCCCCGCGTAAACCAACCCAAACAACAAACACCCACCCTTAAAATCCTTCCCCATCCTGGCACATCCTAGTTCAAACATCACGCCACATTCGCACGCCGAAATGTAGGATTGCACCATGCCGCCGCTTCCCCCAAAGCAGCTCCGCATGGTTATCGATGAGGCATCGGTAGGCCGTCTGCCGGATATTCCCCTGCCGGACGGATATGTGATGCGCTCCTACCAAACCGGCGATGAGAGCAGTTGGGCTGAGACGCTTCAAGCATGCGGATTCGAAGACTGGAACGACTCTGAAGTACGGGCCTATTTGGAGGACGCCGAACGCCTGGAAGGTTCGCGGGTGGTGGACTACGAGGGGCGAGTCGTGGCGGCGACGTTCGCCAGCAGGAATACGGATGATACGTCCGACACCATCGTCTCCGAAGGAGTCCTAGACTTCGTGGTCACCCACCCGGACCACCGCGGAAAGAAATTGGCAAGAGCAACGTGCACCGAAGTTTCTAAATTCTTCGTCTACCTCGGCTGCAAGTCCATCTCCCTCTTGACTGACGACTGGCGCCTTCCCGCGATCCATGTATACCTTTCGTTAGGCTTCAAACCAGTCATGAACCGGAACGACATGCCGGGCCGTTGGTCAGCCGTCTACGACAAGCTGAAGGATCAAGGACATGACCACTCTTAGACTCGGACTGGCCGGTTTGGGACACGGGGATACCCTGCTTCAGGCCAACAACCCTGAAAACGAACTGCCCGTCCGCGTAACCGCGCTCTGCGACATCAAGGAAGCCAAACTCGACGCTGCATCTAGAACTCACGGCATTGACACAGTCACGACCGATTTCGACGAACTCGCGGAGCGCGACGACATAGACATCATCGGCATATACACGCCAGGACCGCTCCATGCTCACCAGATTCTGAAAGCGTTGGAAAACGGAAAGCACGTCATGGTGACCAAGTCAATGGTCTACACGATGGAGGAGGCAGAGAGCGTGGTGGAAGCCGTGGACCGCACCGGGCTAGTGCTACTCGTCACCCAGTCAATGCGCGGACGGCTGGACTTCATCGACGCGAAACGCGCCTGCGATGCTGGCGAGATCGGCGAACTCTTCATGGCCGAGGCGCACTACGTCCACGATCTCAGGCCCGTCTACAAGCAGACGCCATGGCGGACAACGATGCCGCAAGACCTTATCTTGGGCGGTGCCTGCCACCCAATCGACCTCCTCCGCTGGTTCATGGGCGACATCGACGAAGTCCACTGTGTGGGATTGCGTAGCGACGTCGCGCCGGAGTATCCACAGGAAGACTGTTTCTTCATAAACGTCAAATTCGCGAACGGCAAGATCGGTCGCGTGGCAAACCTGCTTGGTATGGTTCATCCGGCAGGCGAGCGAGCGAACAGTCTCACTGTGTACGGAACTAATGGAACGATCCGAGACAACGTGAAGACATTGGACGTTGACGGTGATCTGCCGCAACGCGAGTACCACACCCACCTGCCACCGCACGGTGGTCACTCTGGTGAAATGGTCATCATGATGCGCCACATGGCCGACTGCATCCAGAACGGAACGCAGCCATGGGTGGGCGCGCGAGAGGGCGCCAGAGTAGTATCGACCGGGTTGGCATGTTGGGAATCGCTACGCACCGGTCAAACCGTCAAAGTCCGCAACGATTTTTGAGATGTCAACACTCCGCTACGAACCGGACGAAAAATGTCCGCCGTTGATGCTGATCGGAACTGCGCTTCAAGCGGTAACCCTCGTCTTGGCAATGACGATCCTGATCGTGGCGATAACCGTACGCGCATCTGGTCAAGAGGACGGATTACTCATATGGGCATCTTTCGCCACGCTCGTAGTCGTCGGCATCACGATGGCGCTGCAGGCCTCCAAGATCGGGCGCTTCGGAGGTGGCCACTTGATCGTTTGCGGTGTCACGCCCAACTACATAGCGATATCGATTATCGCTCTCGCCGAAGGCGGTCCATCGATGCTCGCCAGCCTTATCGTTGTTTCGGCCGTGTTTTACTACGCCGTGGCGACATGGTTGCCGCTGCTCCGCAGGATCATAACTCCTACCGTCGCCGGAACTGTGCTCATGCTCATCGCGGCGCTCATAATTCCGTTCGCGTTGAAACTCATCCGAGACACACCTGAAACCGCACACCCCTCGACCGGTACAGCCGTGGCCGCAGTCACCGTGTTCGCGACGATTGCTTTGGCGTTACGCTCACCCAGTCTTGTCCGTCCTTGGGCCATCTCCCTCGGCATCATCGCCGGCTGTGTTACCGCTGCATTTTTGGGCATCTACGAGATTCAACCTCTGCTGTCCGCGTCTTGGTTCGGCGTCCCTGACTTGGCCCTTCCGGGTTTGGACCTTACACCCGGCTGGAGTTTTTGGGCCCTCGTGCCTCTTTTCTTGATCGTCACGCTGTTGCAGGCCATTAAGAACATCAGCGACGGCATGATTGTCCAACGCATCTCTCGCCGAAATGCCCAAGCCACCGATTTTCGATTGATCCAAGGCTCGATCTATGCCAACGGCACTGGGATTCTGATGTCAGGGATTGCAGGCACGCCGCCTACGAGCACCTATTCGAGCTTGACCGTCGCACTGGTGAACGTCACTGGCAACGCAGCCCGAGCGACTGGTTATGCTGCCGCGGTCGTTCTGGTCTTGCTGGCACTTTTTCCGAAGGTCACAGGAGCGCTGATCACGATACCTAGTCCGGTAATGGGCGGTTTCCTCATCTTCGCGATCGGGTTGCTTTTGATCGAAGGCATTCAAACTTTCGTGCGCTCGGGACTGGATCCCCAAAAATCGTTGATTGCAGGTCTGTCCTTCGCGGTCGGTCTCACCATGCATCAATACAACCTCTTGGCCGATTTCCTTCCAGATCCCTGGGGCATTGTGCTCGGCAACGGCATCACTGTAGGCGCCGCAACAGCCATCGTCCTAACCACATTTGTGGATCTTTCCAGCCCACGACCACGGCGTCTCGAAACCATTTTGGAATCGTCGGCATTAAAGGAAATTGACGAGTTCCTGCAAAGCGTGGCGTCCGACATGGGTTGGCAAACCGAAGAAACTGAGGGGATCAGGTCTGCCGGTGAGGAAGCATTCGCGGTATTGTCATCCGCACACTCAGAACAGGCAGACGACAACCCGTCACGGTTGGTCATCTCGGCGCGTGCAGAAAACGGAACCGCGGAATTGGAGTTCACCGCGGTCTCCAATGAAGCCAACATCGAGGACCGTCTAGCCTATCTCGAAGATGAATCCGAAATCGTCGACCCTTCGGAGGTTTCACTCCGTCTGCTACGACACTACGCGTCTTCTGTCAGGCATCAGAAATATCAAAATGTCGACATCCTGACCGTCACGGTCGCAAGATAGGGTCAACAAACTCCAGCATCGTCTCAACGCACTCCTCAGGCTGCTCGAACTGAAGAAAATGCGTCGCATCCGGTAGAAAGTCGTAGTCGACACCGACTGCATCGCTGAGGTCAAGAGTCGGCAGATACGAGTACGGCAAAGTAGGGTCTGCGCCGATCACCTTAATCGGGCACTTGTAAGACGCAAAATTGATCAAGACAGCATACACGCTCGCATACTCGATGATTTGGGCCTCGTATTCTCTCGGACAACGTAGCTCGAAACCGGACCCATCATCCGCGGTTCTGAGTGTCGTCCTCACGAACAGATCAGGCAAACCGGGCACAACCTTTTGGAAATTGGGCAGAAGGGGAAGAATTGAAGACAGGTCTTCCAAGTTGTCGAAGCGAACAGCACGTTGCCTCGCCAACGTTGAGACACTCTCAGCGACTTCGTCGAAATCGAAGTAACTTTGCCCCGGTTTGCAGAGTGGGGGGTCGAATAGTACCCAACCATCGAATCTTGCACCTTTATTTGGGGTCAAAAGCATCGCAAGTGCGGATACCGAATGATAGACCCCGATCTTAGGTTTGGCTCCGAACAGTCTGTCGATGCCGTCAACGACGAGATCGTGATCGCTGGCGAAGTCTGGCATCGTGTGGTTCTTCATGCTGGTCACGCGATTCCAGCCATGGTTCCTCAAGTCGTAGATCACCAAGTCGAAATCTTCGAGCAATAGCGACCAAAAGGGATAGTAGAGGTCTATGGCTAGACCATTGCCATGGCTCAAGACCAGCTGTGGTCCATCAGGGTTGCCATGCCGTCGCAACGTGATCTTCGTGTCCTCATCGACTTGGACATCCACAGTCTGGTGGGGTTCAGGGAGGTTCCACACCTTGTTGGAATTCGTATTCATCTACTGATACTGAAAATCCAGCCGAAGCAAGTCGCGTTCAATCAACCATATACGCCAACGCAGCTGCGAACTTTGCAGTTCCCAGATTCACCAGCCGCCAATTGCGCCTGCTGATCTGCCGAAACTGTGTGACGCAAGTGCGACTGCCTTCTCTCATCTCGCGAGGGACTTCGATCTCGCTGGGTTCGGGTCCGGCCATCCCTATGCCTACTGCTTTCAGCACCGCCTCCTTGACTGTCCAAAAATCGAAGAACAGGCTGTTTTTTCTCCCGATATCGCTGACCGACGCGATTTGCGCTTTCTCGTCGGGGCTAAGGACTGTCGATACTAGCAGGTCGAGATTTGGGTGGTGCCTACGAAACTCGACATCCACACCCAATGCCGGCGTTTCGCCAATTGCAATCAAACCGTGATCGCCGCTGTGGCTGACGTTGAACCCAAATTCAATGGGTTCGTTTTGGACGAGCGCGTATGGCTTTTCCTGATCAGTCGTCCCAAATTTCAGATCATTATTCGAGCATCCTATGCGCAGGCACAGGATTGAACGCAAAGCGGTCCGACACAAAGCGAATCGGCGTCTGGGACCCGGGAAAACGAAGCTTTGCGATCGTTCCGACTCTTCCTCATCGAGCATGCGTATAGCTAACGCTTCGCGGCGATCATCCTCCGACACGTCCACCTGGTAGACAACTACATCATCAATCGATCTGTATTCCCGCCACCACTGCTCGTCAACGGGGATCATATCTCTGGATCAACTAGTCAATTTTGAAAAACAAGATAGAGCCGTCGCAACAATCGGCAGACGCCTGTATCCAGCGAAGGCCGATCGTTGCGACGGACCGAATTTCAGTCGGGTTGTAGGTTTTAACCGTCTATCCGATCTACCAGTGCCTGCAAGGTCGGGATGTTTGCACAATCTTCGACCGTAAGGGACAAGCCAAACTCTTCGTTCGCTACCTTCCCGAAAGACACAATGTCCACCGACGATACGCCGAGCGAGGTCAGACTAACGTTCAAGTCGTCTCCAACGTTTACCGACTTGCCGTCGACTTCCAAGTTACTGCTGACCAATTCGCGTACTCGATCCGCTGTGGATGCCATGGGTATTTACCCTCCTGTTGTTTTCTTGACGCTAAAAAGCGATTGTAGCAACTAATTGTGTCACTTCTTGATTGAAATGAGATTAAACGCTTTGATCACTCATAGATTCCCTGCGGCCTCTTGTATTGTCCGTTGGTTTGCGACGAGAGTCGTCCTGAGTGCACATCGTTCTAGAACCAGTGCCGACGACGCTGGAAGGGGTACAACGGCAGTGCCACTCGACGCCTCTTTTCTCCTGCGAACAATCCCTCCCAAGTCAACGCTAGACCAGATTCGTATGCCTTGGCCATTGCGGTCACGAATGCGCGATGCGAATTCTGACTATCGATGGAGTCGCCCACACCGTCCAAAGCACCAATCACGGCTGGGCAATCGGAATTCATACTCGCGTCGATCCCTTGACCGAATTGCAGCACTAAATCAACCTGTGATGAACGTAACTCGCGACTAATTTCGTCAGCCTCCAGACCGCCGACGGGTTGCGCGGACCAATGACCTACATTCATCAAGTCGTCACTTCGGATTTCCTTCCCGGTTGATGCGCTGAACAACGGGATCGTCGGCTCCGACCATGCGATTTGGCTCAAGACTGTGTTCAATCCTTCCGACGCACCCTCGAACGACTCGACTCCTGTTCTCGCAGCCGCCAGCGTACCGAGAGCCGCCGACAGTCGCAGACCATCCTCAAGATCGAACACTCCGGTCGCTTGCGTCGCACTCACCTCGCCAAGTCCGCTACCGAACGCGATCCTCGGGTTTACTCCGACGCTGGACCAAAGCGCGGTTAAAGCACAATCGAATGCGTAGCTGGCGGATGCTATCGTAGCCGGACTTTTGCCTGCATCGGACGATTCGGCTTGACCTCTCAGCACCTCTATCAAGGAATCTCCATGGACTTCCTGATGCACGACCTCGCACCGATCGAAAATCGAACGCACTGCTGGTTCAGTTTCGTAAAGCGCTTTGGCGATGTCGAGACGCGGTAATCCATCGCCGAGGTAGATGGATGCCACTCTCCTAGCCACGCGTTCGGTGCCATCGTCATCGTCGATGCTGTTGTCTACCACATGGTTCAAACCGCGCACTAAAGATTCGACATCGTTGAAGACGACACCAGCGCGGTGTTCGAAATGACTCCTACCGATACTCGCAGTCCACGCCAAATCGGACAGCCAATTGTCGGATGCTGCGTCTTCTTGCGCTTCCAAAAGATCGACGTAGCGGATCGCAATGTCGCGAAGCGCTCCGACCGATCTGCCCGACAGCGGTAGTAGTCGAACCGGGCGCGGCAAGGTCTCCTGTCCGTTGTTGGTTTCGGAATCTTGAGGCACTCCGTTCGATGAAATCGAAATGTTGCGAGGGCTTCCAACTGGCAATTTCGCCAAGCCATTCGAAGTATCAACGGCAGACGCCTCACGGTAGCCTTCGACCAATACGTGCGCGTTGGTTCCAGACATGCCAAAGGCGTTGACACCGGCGATCGGTGCACGATCAGTTCCGTTGGGCCATTCCGTTTTGTCTTCTGTCACTTTTACGGGCAACTGGTCCCATTCGACGTGCGGGTTCGGGTCTTCGAAGTGCAGATGCTTGGGAATGACTCCCTCGTTCATTGAGAGCACTGTCTTCATTAATGCCGTGACCCCTGCGGCCCATTCAGTATGGCCAAGATTCGATTTGACGGATCCGACAAGCAACGGGCGATTCGGTTCCCTTCCTTCGCTGTATACAGAAGCTGCCGCGTTCAACTCGATCGGATCTCCCAGTTGCGATCCCGTCGCGTGAGCCTCCAGATAGTCGACTTCAGACGGGGCAATCCCAGCCTGCGCGAGCGTTTCCCGCATCACACGTTCTTGGGCCTGCCCATTGGGTACTGTAAGACCTGCACTGGCACCGTTCTGATTGACTCCGGAGCCGCGAATTATCGCCCAGATGCGGTCGCCGTCGGCTTCGGCGTCGCTCAATCGTTTCAGTACAACCATTCCGCAAGCTTCGCCTCGCACATAACCATCTGCGCCAGCGTCGAACGGACTACAAACGCCAGTAGGTGACAGCATCCCGACATCCATCATGAATCTCGATACCGGACGTGATAAAGCCAGGTTGACGCCGCCCGCGAGGGCCATATCTACCTCGCCGTGTTGCAGGCTGACCACGGCTTGATGAATAGATGCGAGGGATGACGCACAGGCCGCGTCGACTGGCAACGCCGGACCTTCCAAACCCAATGCGAATGCCACTCGGCCAACAGTCACGCTTCCCGTTGTTCCGAGATAGCTGTCCGTCCTTCCGCTCGCCTCGATTAAATCTCGATATTCGCTACCACCCACGCCAGCGTAGACGCCGGTTCGACTGCCGCGCAAACTTCCTGGGTCTATCCCCGCATCTTCGAGCGCCTGCCAGCTCGTCTCGAGTAACATCCGCTGACGGGGATCCATCAACCGCGCCTCTATGGGTGATATCCGGAAGAACCGCGAGTCGAAGAGATCGATATCGGATAGGAATGCGCCTCTTCGATAGGCAAGGTCATCAGCGTTTGGATCTCCAACCGCGCCTTCCCAAGATCCGGTATCTCGACGTCCATCGGTAACCGCGTCCGTTCCAGATTCCAGCATCTCCCAGAACTGCGATAGATTATCAGCGCCCGGGAAGCGTCCAGCCATGCCAACGATGGCGATTCCGTCTTCGTTGCGCCGCAAATCTACGCTAGGCTCCGGCGTCGATGCAACGGCGATTGAGAATACCTGTTTCTCTTCGCCGATTTCCCCTAATTCCTCGGCAAGGTGACGAGCCATCTCAGATACGTTGGGGTAGTCGAAAACAATCGTGTTCGAAGCGACGTATTCGCCATCAAATGCCCGATTCAGACGGTTCCGCAATTCGACTGCCATCAGGGAATCCATTCCCAAGTCGAAAAATCCGACCGTCGGCGATGGCGACGATGTCAACCTCAAAACGGCTTGCAACTCTTGCTGCACGAACGATACCAACACGTCTTCACGTTCGCTCGCTTGAGCGCCTCTCAACTGCGAGATCAGGTCTTCAGACGACACATCGTCTGCCTTACCGTCTGACGAAGTCGAGGACAGCAGTTCGTCCACCAACGAAGACGGCTCTGCTACGGCCTCTTCGAACACAGACCAGTCCATCGACATCACGACTGATGTCGTGGTATCTTCCTTCACGAGCTGTTCGAGTGCTCGGATACCTTGTTGTGGGGTGAACCAGCGACCACCTAGGGCCGCGCGTCGACTCTCGATTCGCTCGCGCTGTTCCGCGGCCTCGCCGATCTCTGACCAAGCGCCCCACGCGATGCTCTGGCCCGGGAGACCAAGTGCGCGACGATGCCCTGCGAGCTGATCCAGAAACGCGTTTGCGGCCGCATGGTTGGACTGACCCGGATTCCCCATCACTCCAACCCGGCTGGAGAACAGTATGAACAGGTCCAGATCGCGGTCCAATGTCGCTTTATGCAGGTGCCAAGCCCCTATGATCTTTGGCCATAGCACCTGCTCGAAGCTGGCCCAGGTTTGATTTGTCAGCGCGGCGTCTGACAGCACGCCGACGCTATGGATGACACCGCCGAGGGGCGGCATATTGGCATCGATTCGCTCCAACATCGCATCGATCGCCGACGTGTCGGTCACGTCGGCCAGCTCAACTTCTACATTCACGCCGCGGTTCCGCAACTGTTGGATGGCCTCTTCCGCTTCTGATCCGGGTTTTCTGCGACCGTTCAGCACGATCGTTCCAGCACCGTGTTCAGCCAACCAATCGGCGACCGCAAGCCCGATGCCTCCCAAACCGCCAGTCACTAAGTAGGCGCGGTCTTGACGCAAACCGCCTTTCGCGAGTGGTTGCGGTGTCAACACGATCTTGCCGATGTGTCGGGCTGACCGCATGAAGCCTAACGCCGTGCCCGCCTCCGAGAGCGGCCATCTGCTGTGAACTAAAGGCGCGACCTCGCCGTTCGTTATTTGCTCCATTACCTCGCGCAGTACTTCACCGACGAAATCCGGTTCGGTTTTCTTGAGCACGTCGAGTTCTAAGATGGCGTAGTCCACGTCCGGACGGAGGGCTGCCATCTCGGCTTCGGTTAGGATGTCTCTCCGCGCCAACTCGACGAATCTGCCGCCGTGCGCAAGGCAAGAAAGGCTGGCGTCAATAAATCCCTCGCTTGTCAAGCTGTTGAGAACGACATCGATCCCCGCCCCGCCAGTCACTTCGAGGATTTCGTTCCCGAAGTCAGTTGTGCGACTGTCGAAGATATGTGTCACGCCCATCGAGCGCAGGTAATCGCGTTTCGGCGCGCTCGCGGTGGCAAACACCTCCGCTCCTGCGGCTTGTGCTAACTGGATAGCTGCTAGGCCTACTCCACCGGCACCTGCATGTATAAGTACGCGATCGCCCTTTTCAAGGCCCGAATATCGATATGACAGAGCAGCTGAAACGTAAGCGCTAGGTATAGTGGCGAGTGCGGAAACTGACATCCCATTTGGAGCGGGGGCCACCAACTCCTCGTGGGTGATCATCTCTGGGGCAAAGGCGCCGAATCCGAGTCCCACCACGCGGTCTCCAACCGCCATGCTGGAAACGTCGGAACCTACATCGACAACATGGCCGCACAGCTCCCTGCCCAGATCGCCCTCTTCAATAAATCCCATCGAACGGAACACGTCCCAGAAGTTGAGGCCTGTCGCCTCGACAGCGACGCGGACCTCTCTGGGTTCAAGCGGACGCGGTGGCAACCGTTTAATCGCGGGGCGGTAAAAATCACCGTCGGGGTCTGGGGCCAATACCCAGTCGGCACCCTCCGGCAGGTTAAGGTGCGCGTCTCCTTCTTCGTGCCTTACTAGACGCGCCGCATAGCGTTGTCTTGAACGGTACGCGATGTGGTTTTCCCCGTCTGGAAACAGTAGTTCATCCACGATTTCAGTCGACTCGCCAGTGGCGTTGGGGTCCAAGTCGACCATCCGAGGCCGCAGGTGAGATGCTTCCAGCGCCAAAACCTTGCCTAGCCCCCAAAGAATCGAACCGGCAAGCTCTCCTGAACTCTCGCGTTCCAAAACCTGCGCGCCGCGCGTTATAAACCACATGCCTTTGGCCGGGGTCGAATTGGACTCAACCAATGCCTGTGCCAGCGCAAGCGCGCTCTCACCTGCATGTTTCATGTCTTGGATAATCTCTTCGGTACCCGCATGATTGCCATGACCATCGAGGGCATGCAGGTGCACCACACCGCACAACGGAATGTCTTGCGGCAGATCATCGATAAGTGATCGCCAACTTTCGCGACTGCCCACATCTAACACAGTTTCGGTGGCCGTCGGGTTGGCTGGCATCTGCCTGCCGTTTTGATGTTCTTCATTCCTCGCAATCACCACCGTCTGGTTTTGCTCAGACAATTTGTCTGCTAGCTGTTCTGCCACACCACCGTGGTCGGCTACCAATATCCACACCCCAGTAGATTCCGTTACTCGCTCCGGCCCCTGGGCCACGATCACACCCTTGTCCAACATCTCGCGTGTAAATGAATCGTCAACGCCTAACACTTCGGAGTCCGCGAACCCAGCATCTTTCAGTGCGCGTCGCCATACCGAAGGACCGGCAAGTGCGTGGTGCGGGCGGTAGTCGTCGGCGAAACGCCACCAGCCATCGAGCTGACCAAACGTAAGATCCATCCAACCTAGCCCTCTCAGGTTTTCGAGTGCCACTAGATGTCCCGACGGAGCCATGAGAGCTAGACAGTGACCCAACGTTTCCTCAAGATAGCGGGTGGCATGCAAAACGTTTGAGGCGATCAGAAGGTCGTAGCCGTGTGAATCAAATCCGTGTGCGATCGGATCTTTTTCGATGTCGAGCGGCCGGTATGCGATGCTGTCGTTGCCGAAACGGGCTTCGGCTTCGGCGAAGAATCCCGCCGAGATGTCGGTGTATGTGTAGTCGAACTGTTCGGCTGGAAGTTCCGGCAATACGGACGCCGTTGCCGAACCCGTTCCGGCACCTACCTCCAGCACACGGAGTCGTCGTCCCTCTGGCAACTCGGCTACCAGCTTGCGAACTGCATCCGCGAGCATTTGGTTCGCAGCCTTTGCCACAGGTGCTTTCAGATAAAGATCGGCCGCAGTGGGTTCTCCGCTGCTGAACAAAAGCGTTAGCGGATCCGCTTGTCCGCGTAGCACATCGGCAAGCGCCGCGCCGGATCTTCTAAAGAGTCCTACCTCTGTCAAACCGTGCGAATACGTCTCCGACATCTGTATGTGGAAAGCTTCTGGATTCGCCGGCAACTCCCCAGGCAACGTGTCCTCAGGGCTCAAAAGGACCACAAAACCGTCATCCCTCTCATCCAACACTCCAGATGCCGCCAACATTTCGAGCAATCTGCGGAAGAGGCGTTTATGCTCCTCCAGAACGCCCAAACTCTTCCTCAGCTCTTCGGCGTCGAGCACATCGCCCGAACGACGCTGCCATCCTAGCTTCTCAAGCGTGTGCAAGGCGTATGACCGCGACCAATGCTCCAAATCTGTCAAGAGCGCGTTCCTGCTGATCGGATCGACATCTGCCTCTGTGAGATAGTCTGCGAACAACCCGGAGCCAGCGGCGACATCCGACGGGCTTGGGAAGAAATCTGCAGGGACTATCCCCGGCTCGAGTGAGCGATCACGCCATACCACTTGGTAGAGGAGATCATCTACTTCTTTGACAGCCGACAGCAGTGCTTCGGGGGTGGCTCGTTTAACCGTGTATCCACTAAATCCACCGATCAACCCACCATTGATGTCGTAGATGTGCAATTCACCGCTAAGGACTTCGGGATGCTCAACGGACTGGGTAGATTCGCTCATCCGGACGTGACACATCAATCGATCCGGAAGTCGGTTTGACAACCACATTCGCTCCCAGCCGAAGGGGAGATACGTCGGTTCATCAGCCGCACTGGACATGTTACGTGCAAGCCCAACGACCTGGAAACAGCCATCAAGTAATAAAGGATGAACGTCCAACTCGTTTCGTCCCAAGAGTTCCGGCAACGTTACTTCACCCAACGCTTCACCCTCACCGACCCACGCGTTAACTACCGTGCGGAACAACGGACCGAGATCGATCCCGGTGTCCAACTTGGCCCGGTAGTAATCCGAAACATCCGCAGGTGACAGCCGAGTTTTCAGCTTCTCAAGGTCGATCCGTTCCCCGATTTCCAGCGGCGGTGCGGCGGTGGACGCACAACCTTCGACGTGCATCGTCCAACTGCCATCACTGCCTTTGCTGAAGACCTGTACGCCGCGTGCGGATGCCTGTCCGGAGTCGTCAAGCACAACCTGAACAGCCCGCCCCTCTTGGTCGGAATCATTGGCGGAGGCCTTTTCAGAAAAGACTAGTGGGTTGTGTAGTTGCATATCCTCAAGCACAAAGCAACCACCCTCTTCGGATGATGCCGTGACCGCCATCGCACCATACAAAGCGCCAGGTGCGACGATACGCCCGAAGACCCGGTGGTCGTTCAACCAAACGGGATCGAGAGGCAACACTTCGGTCTCATAGGAGATCTCGCCGCGGGCTCCTTCATGCCGGACTCCGAGCAATGGGTGGCCTGAAACCGCTCTCCGTTGTTTGCCTTGCTCAACCCAATGACGCTCCCGTTGGAACGGGTACATCGGAAGGGAAATCTTACGACGACTCTCTCCTGCGAATAGACCTTCAAATGAGATATCTAGACCGGCTTTGTAGGCGTCTGCAACGGCATCAACGAAACTGGTCTCAGCATCGGACGACGACTCGTCCCTCGGTGGCCTGCGCAGGCTGGCTATCGATTCCGGTGCTTCGGACACGTTGGAACCTGCGACCGACTCTGGCCAGCAAAGGGTAGCCATCGGACCGAGCACCGAGTGCGGGCCTATCTCCACCACCAGATCCACTCCGAGTTCCGCCATCGTTTTGACGCCGCTCGCGAACGCAACCGCTTCGCGTGCATGTCGCCTCCAGTACGCGCCGTCTAGGTTCATACCAGATTCAACCGCTTTACCCGTAAGATTGCTGACAAATGTCACCGACGGTGACCCGATCGATACACCCTCCAAAAACGATTCCAACGCGTCGAGCGATGGTTCAACGAGAGCGCTGTGGAACGCCTTGCTCGTGTTTAGCCTGCGTGCCCTGATGCCTTGGGATTCAGAGTGTTCGACGATCCGTTCGATGTCTGCGACTGGGCCGCTGACCACTTGGTGCGCGCCGTTATACCCTGCAATGCTCAACCCAACGCCAGCCGAGTCGGCGTTCAGTTGTTCAACTGTCGATTCGACTTCTGCCGCTGGCGCGAAAACGGCAGCCATCGTTCCGGTTTCTGTTGCCGATAAGAGCGTGCCCCGCACTGCCGCGAATCGCATTCCGTCTTCAAGACTGAAAACACCGGCAGTGTGTGCCGCTGCGATCTCTCCTACGCTGTGGCCCAAGACAACGCTCGGGCGGATGCCGACGCTCTCCCACAAATCCGTCAACGCGCAACCCAGCGCGTACAACGCTGGCTGCTCCCACGCCGTATCGCTCAGATCCCCTTTCGCATCGTTCCTACCCCACATCACATCCAGGAGCGATTCGCCTCGTTCCTCCCTGAACACCTTCTCACAACGGTCCATGACGGCACGGAATACCGGTTCGCTGTCATATAGGGCTTGCCCCATCCCTAACCATTGACTTCCTTGGCCCGTGTACAAAAACGCTATCCGGGTTGGTGACCCGGGTTCCGAAATCGGCGAATCTGCAGCCAACTCGCCGAGACGATCCTTCAATGAATCTGCATCGCTGAATACCACGCCCGATCGGCATTCGAAATGGGCCCTGCCCACTGCCGCCGTCCACGCCATGTCTGATAGCAATGCGTCGGCAGCGTCATCAGAGAGGTGGTCTCCCGCCAACTTTTCGTCGAGCCAGGCAGTGTAACGCTTCGCTAGGTCCCGCACAGCACCTTCTGACTTGCCTGACAACGGTAGGAAACGATCTTGACGGCCACGGGTTGCGTTTTCCGACTTGGTGACCTGACCGTTCGGACTGGAATAGCTTTCCAACACGATATGGGCGTTCGTGCCGGAAATCCCGAACGAGTTGACTCCCGCTATTCGTGGACTCCCGTCTCGTCGCGGCCAGTCCATATTCTCCGTCGTTACCTGCAACGGCAGGTTGTCCCAATCGAGTCTCGGATTAGGGTCGTTGAAATGTAAGTGTTTGGGAATGAAGCCTCGTTCGACCGCCATCACCGCTTTGATCAACCCCGCAATCCCGGCTGCTGATTCCAAATGCCCGACGTTGGTCTTGACCGATCCGATGAGGAGCGGCCGATCTGATTCCCGCCCTTCTCCGTAGACATTCGCCACCGCTTCAACCTCGATCGGGTCGCCAACCGCCGTACCTGTTCCGTGTGCTTCTAGATAATCGACCTCTGACGGCGGAATACCAGCATCAGCATGAGCAGTTTGGATCAACTTCTCCATCGCTGGAGCGTACGGCACGGTCAAACCTGCGCTCGCTCCGCCATGGTTGACGGCCGAGCCTCGAATCACCGCCCATATGCGATCACCGTCCGCTTCGGCGTCGCTCAATCGCTTCAAGACGACAACCCCGCAGCCTTCACCCCGCACGTAGCCGTCGGCAGAAGCATCAAATGTCTTGCACTGCCCTTCCGGGGACAACATCATGGCTTCGGCACGCAGCTCGTATATGCGACCGTTGAGTATCGCTTGGACACCGCCGGCTAGCGCGAGATCGGCTTTCCCGTGCTGGAGATCGCTTACTGCGTCGTGAACCGCGACAAGTGCCGACGCGCATGCGGCGTCGACTGCTTTGGCGGGACCGTTCAGACCAAGGACGAACGATACGCGACCCGCTGTCCCATTGAGGTTGGTGCCGCTAAGCGCATAGAGGCTACCCGCGGCTTCGGAGGGTCTGGTTGAATCCAGGACCAACATTCGGTATTCGTCATTGCTGATGCCGGAATAGACGCCGGTTCGGCTCTCTTTGAGCCGCGTCGGGTCAATACCTGCGTCCTCAAGCGCGAGCCAACAGGATTCCAGCATCATGCGCTGCTGAGGGTCGAGCAAATCAGCTTCCACCGGCGAGATGCGGAAGAATCCAGCGTCGAACATGTCGATGTCATCGACGAACGCGCCGTAGCGACATGCATCGTTATCGACCGGAGCATCGCGGAAAATCTCCCCCATCCGCCCGTTTCCCGGACCCGCGAAACCCTCAGTCACGGCGTTCCCACCATCCATCAAGAGCCGCCAGAATGAATCTAGATCTTCCGCCCCGGGAAACTTGCACGCCATCCCGACCACAGCAATAGATTCCCTCGATACATCTTCGAGCATCGCTTTACCGTTATATCCCGTTTCAGTCGACACAACAGCGCCTCGAGTATTGCCAGTTTCCATAACGCTCCGTTTCACACGAAAAGGGGTTTCAGTAAACCTGTCTATCAAAGATTAGCATTCACATGTTCGAACCGTTCGGCTAGGCGATCTCCTCTTGATGATCAGAGCGTGCGGAGATGTAAGCCTCTCATCACTTGTAAACTGTCTTGATAAGTAAGGGAGTTAATCCATGAACTTGTCGCTATCGGTGCGGTTATCGCTACTAACATTGGTAGTCCTCGTAACGTTATTGTTTGTTGCTTGCCAAGATGACCCGGATCCCGTCACCATAATCAAAGAGGTCCCGGTGGAAGTCATCAAAGAGGTCGAGGTGGAGAAGGAGGTCATCAAGGAAGTTCCTGTCGAGAAAGAGGTGATTAAAGAGGTCGAGGTTGAAAAGGTGGTGGAGAAGATCGTCGAGGTAGAGAAGATTGTTGAACCCACCCCGGAACCAGAAGTTTCAGCAGGGCCGCCGATTTATCAGATGGGGATTTTCGAGGAGCCCATCTCAAGGAACTTCTGGAACTACTACGGCGGGCCGGCGGGTTCGGTATGGACGCAATACGTCCTCGATGGTCACTCGGGTGCGTTGTACGGCTACTCGGACCAGCGGTTCGATTGGGTGCCGGGTCTGGCGGCCGACTTCCCAACCGATCTGGTGAAGGAGACCGTCGGCGACGGCGAGTTCTGGACGGCAGAAGTACCGATCAGGAACGACGTTACTTGGAGCGATGGACAACAGCTGGATGCCAACGATTTCGTCTTCACCGTCAACACGGTCATGGACTTGAATCTCTCGTCGAGCTGGGCATCAGTGGTCGACCAGGCTTTCCTTGACCGCGTCGAAGCACTTGACAGTCACACTCTTAAGGTCTATTTCAAGACCGCAGATGAAGAAGGTAATCCACAGACACCAGGGTTGAGCGTGTGGCAGTTCGGATTGGGGTTCATGCCGGTACTCGCCGAACACTACTGGGCGCCAGTCGTTGAAGAGGTCAAGAAAGCCGGAGAGATCGAGCAGCAGCAGGAAGCCCTGTTCGCGCACATCCCGGACGGAGAGCCGTCCCTTGGCGGATTCACTTTCAACAAGTGGGAACCCGGCGCATTCTTCGAGAACAACACCGATCCCAATTACTTCGACAGCGGAACCGTGGTCAGCTTATACGAGAACGGTGCCTACTCGGTATCCAACGAGCGGACCGGACACTCAGCTACCTACTTCGGAGAGGCCAGCGGTGAGAAGGTGCTGGAGTACACGGTCGGGCCGCACGTCGAGTCGGAGTTGTTCAGCATCTACGGAAACCAAGACGCGGCGATCCTAGCTCTCACAAAGGGCGACATCGACTACGTCTTCAACCCGCTTGGGCTGGAAAAAGGTTTCCTCGACCGTGTAAGAAATACGCCAGACCTACAGATAGCCACCAACGCCAACAACGGTGTCCGTTACATGGGTTTCAACGTTCGGAAGCCACCGATGGACATCACGGAGTTCAGGCAGGCGATCGCCACGGTGATCGACAAGGAGTTCGTGGCAAGGACCGTGCTTCAAGACGCGGCTATCCCCGTCTACGCGATGGTGCCGGAGGGCAACGAGTTTTGGCACAACGCAGACGTTCCGACCTACGGCAAAGACTTGAGCCGCGGCGAGCGGATATCACAAGCCGTCGAGCTTCTCAAGAGCGCGGGTTTCACATACGAGGAAGAGCCCGAGATCAGCGAGGACGGCAACTTCATCGCGAAGCAAGGCAAAGGGCTTAAGATGCCAGACGGTACGCCAGTCCCCGAGATGACACTTTTGGCACCAAGCGCGGGTTACGATCCGATGCGGTCTACGTTCGCCATCTGGGTAGATCGGTGGCTGAACGACATCGGGATACCCGTGCGCGCCCAGTTGACTGGTTTCAACGTGATCGTGGATGCGCTTTTCAGCGACACCGTCGCGGAAGACCTCGACATGTGGATCCTCGGTTGGGGACTCTCGATCTTCCCGGACTACTTGGAGAACTTCTTCCACAGCAGGCACTCGCCTGAGATCGGCGGCGGCTACAACTGGGGCGGATACGCCAACAGCGAGTTCGACGAACTCGCGCTCGGGTTGCTGTCGGAGACGACGATCGATGGAGCGCGCGACAAGGTCTTCCAACTCCAAGAGTTCCTAGCCGAAGAGCTACCATACGTGCCGCTGTTCACCACCCCGAAGTTGGACGCGTACCGCCCGTCGCGGATCGAGTTCCCCTACACGTCGGTGCTCGGCGGACTAGAACAGCAGAATGGAATGCAGCAGGAAGTGGTGATCAAGTAGTAAACTGCCCCTTTCGCGGAGCGAAGAGGGCGCGAACCTTTCCTCTCCCCTTGTCGAAGGGGAGATACAGAGGGGTTCTCGCCAGGGGATGCCCGCCGCTATGATTCCCAAAACCGGCTGATGGCCAAGTACTTGCTGAAGAGGACGGCGCAGATTCTCGTCACGCTGTTCGTCTTTCTGTCGCTCGTTTTCTTCATCGTCAACGCCCAGCCGGGAGATGTCAGCAACTTCTACGCGCTGAACCCTGATGTACCGCCTGAGACGCGAGAGCGGCTGCGGGATCTGTTCGGCGTGAACGAACCGCTGTGGAAGCAGTACGTCGTACACATCAAAAACACGTTCACCGGGAACTTCGGCATATCCTTCAGTCACTACCCGAGGTCGGTGGCCGACGTCATCAAAGAGAGGCTGCCTAGGACGGTCGTACTTTTCATGACCGCGACCGCGCTCTCCTTCTATCTCGGGTTTGGTCTCGGAAAGGTCGTCGCGTGGCGGAGAGGGGGATGGTTCGAATACACGTCAACCGTAAGCGGAGTCACGCTCTACACGGTCTTCACTCCGTGGTTCGGACTGATGATGATCTGGCTCTTCGCATTCAAGGCGGGTTGGTTCCCGATCGGCAAATTCCTCGATCCCGTCTTGTGGCGAGATGCACCCGTCGACGCCAATTCGGTGTTTACCCAGATGATCTTGACAGCATTCGCGGTGTCTTTCGTCGTACTCACCGTGTTCGTCGTCACGGCACAAAGGCGGATGAGCAATGCGCGGATCATTCGTGTCGTTAGCATGGCTTTGGCTACTCTCGCCGTAGTTGCAGTTTGGATGGCGTCGGGAACAGTGGCCTACGCTTGGGACATTTTGCGGCACATGGTCCTGCCCGTCGTAACGCTGACGTTGATCAGCTTCGCCGGGACGATGCTACTAACCCGCAACAGCATGCTCGAGACGATGCGGGAGGACTTCGTGATGGCCGCGCGTGCGAAGGGATTACCCGAGCGCGCAGTCCGCGACAAGCACGTCGCACGTAATGCCCTGCTGCCAGTCGTTACGAGCTTCATTTTCAGCCTCGCGTTCGCCGTAGATGGCGGTGTCATCACAGAGCAGATATTCTCGTGGCCCGGCATGGGGCAGACGCTCGTATCGGCGACGCTGACAGAAGACTTGCCGCTCGCGGTGGGCGCATTCGTCTTCGTCGGAATCTTCGTGTTAGTCGCCCACCTTGTCGCGGACATCCTGTACGCGTATCTCGACCCTAGGATCCGGTACTGATGGCGACCGTTAACGCTCAACCTGCCGTACCGAGTTCTGTTTGGCGTGCCCGACTGAGGCTGGCATCTCGATCCGTTCGCGAAAACTGGGGGCTTTTCGTCCGAACCCGCATCGGCCTGTTAGGTCTGGCGATAATCGCAATGTACGCGCTGCTGGCCGCGGCGCACCCCATCCTGATGAACACCGTCTGGGAACCGCGCATCTACGGTCCCGTCAACGGTTACGCGTTCGACGAAACTAAGCAACCCGCGCCGCCAAGCCTAAAGCACCCATTGGGCACCGATCCGCTAGGTAGGGACATCCTCAGCCAGCTCATGTTCAGCGCGAGGTCAGAGTTCCTGCTCGGACTGCTTGCCGCGACAGTAACTGTCGTGATCGGGACTTCGGTAGGCGCAATCGCTGCATACTTCGGTGGCTGGGTCGACACGATCCTGATGAGGCTCGCCGACATCATGATCATGATGCCGGCCATCAGCGTCCTGATCGTCCTCAGCGCGCTAATCGGCGTCGAACACTTCGAACTGGCACTGTTGATCGGTATTCTGTCAGGCTTTGGCGCGACTGGCGTGGTACTGAAATCGCAGGCGCTGTCCGTAGTCGTCAAGCCATACATCGATGCCGCAAGGAGCGCAGGGGGAGGACACTTCCACATCATCTTGGTACACATAGTGCCTAATCTTCTCCCGCTTTCTTTCCTCTACATGATGTTCACCGTCACCAGCGCGATCTTCTCCGAAGCGGTGTTGAGCTTCCTCGGTCTCCTCAACGTGCGGATGAGTTGGGGGCTGATGATACACACCACCGAGTCGACCGGATACCTGCTGCAGGTTGCTGAGTTCTGGTGGCTAATATTCCCGGCCAGCTTGTCTATAACGCTGCTATGTTCCGCCTTCTATCTCGTCGGCCGTTCGCTCGACGAGGTGGTGAATCCAAGGCTGAGGAGCCGATGACAACCGATCCAGTCCTAACCGTCGACGACCTGAGGATGCACTACGTGACCCAAGCGGGAGTAGTGCGTGCGGTTGATGGTGTCTCGTTCTCGGTGGAACGTGGACAGTCGCTCGGACTCGTTGGCGAATCCGGCTGCGGCAAGTCGTCGATCGCCATGACCCTGCTAAAGCTGCTGCCGGACAACGCGAGGCTCGTTTCAGGCAGCATCTCGTTGAACGGCGTCGATCTCGTGCCTCTCAGTGAAGACGAGATGCGAGTCCACCGATGGGATCGAATTTCGATGGTGTTTCAAGCTGCGATGAACTCACTCGATCCGGTGTATCGCGTCGGTGACCAGATCGTAGAGGCGTTGGAAGCGCACTACCCGTCGGCAGGTCGAGACGCGATGGAGCGAGTACGCGAGCTTTTCGATCTGGTGAGCCTAGACCCGAGCTACATATTGCGCTACCCGCACGAATACAGCGGAGGCATGAGGCAGCGCGCCATCATCGCCATGGCGTTGGCGTGCGAACCAGACATCATCATCGCCGACGAACCGACGACTGCGTTAGACGTTATCGTCCAGGACCACATACTCCGGGAGATGCAGACGATCCAGCGTTCACTTGACATGAGTATGATCTACATCTCGCACGACATGGCAGTGATCGCCGAGGTCTGCGACGTTGTGGGCGTGATGTATGCCGGGAAACTCGTCGAGTTCGGACCTACTGCCGACGTATACGCAAGCCCCATCCATCCCTATACGCGCGCACTCATGTCTGCCTTTCCCAGCGTGCGCGGCGAGAAGCACGAACTGGTCTCCTTGCCGGGAGAACCTCCGAACCTACTCGATCCGCCGAGCGGATGCGCCTTCAATCCGCGATGCGCGTACGCGACTGACGAATGCCGAACATCCGTCCCGCCGATCGTAAAGCGCGGAGACCAATGGGCAACTTGCTGGAATCCATCGGAAGAGTGAAGCCATGATCGACACTCAACCCGCACACACGACTTCATCTCGCCTGCTGTTGAGGGCGGTGGATGTTTCCAAGCTGTATCCACTGTCCTCTGGATGGTGGAATCGAAATCCTAGTTTTGTCCACGCGGTGGACGGCGTGTCGTTTGATCTGATGGCGGGCGAAACCCTCGGTCTCGTCGGCGAATCGGGTTGCGGAAAGACGACCACGGGCAGGATGCTGGTGCGACTTGCCGAACCGACCGATGGCCAGGTACTTTTCGAGAACGAGTCTGGCGATCTTGAGGACATCGCTCACCTCAAAGGGCAGCCTCTAAAGGATTTCAGGCGCAGAGCGCAGATGGTGTTCCAGGACCCGTACGAGTCGATGAATCCTAGGCGGACGATTTTCGATACGGTCGCAGAGCCTTTGCAGGTCCAGAAGATAGGCGATCACACGGAAAGGTTCGAACGTGTTTCCGAAACTCTCGGCTTGGTCGGGCTCACGCCACCGTCTTCATTTCTGTTCAGATTCCCACATGAGTTGTCAGGCGGTCAAAGACAACGGGTGGCGATAGCAAGAGCGCTGGTGATGAATCCATCGTTCGTAGTCGCCGACGAGCCGACGTCGATGCTGGACATCTCCATCAGAACCGGCATCATGCAACTCATGGGCGAGTTGGCAGATCGCCTAGGCATCAGCTACCTCTACATCACACACGACCTCGCCGTCGCGAGGTACATGTGCAGCCGAATCGCGGTCATGTATCTCGGCAAAATCGTCGAAATGGGCGAGACCGAAGAAGTCCTCCAGAATCCCGTTCACCCCTACACCAAGGCGCTCCTGTCGGCAGTCCCAATTCCGGACCCAGAAGCAACCAGAGATCCAATCGACATCAAAGGCTCCGTCTCAGTGCCAGTGGATCCCTTCCCACGATGTAGGTTCTACGACCGCTGCCCAATCGCCGATAACCACTGTCAAAACAACGACCACCCGCCGCTCGAGGACAAAGGAAGCGGACGCCTAGCTGCGTGCTACAAAGCGTGAGCGGCTCGGGGTGCGACAGATCGACGCCGAATGTGCGCTGCCGGGCGTGAAACGACGAACTGATGGCGGAGGGTGCGGGATTCGAACCCGCGAGGGGGCTCAACACCCCCAACCCGCTTAGCAGGCGGGCGCACTAGGCCACTATGCGAACCCTCCGTGCCTGATACTCTCCATTCTATCCCCCAACATCATTCCCATCCTTTCTTATCCTTACGCATCCTAGTTCAAATTCAAGAAATCAACTTCCTGCGTAGCAGAACGTAAGACAACGGCAGCACTACCGCGATCATTACCACCAAAAACGCCAAGTCCCACACCAGCGAGGCATCAATAGTGTTCGTCGAGAATGCGCGGCTCAGATTCACCGCCGGCGCCAAGGGTATGAAGTTCGAGATCGTCTGCGCCCACGATGGCAACACCTCGAACGGGTAGAAGATGCCGCTGAACATGAACATCGGCGTACCGACTACTGTGAACACCAGCGTCACAAAATTCACATGCGGCGCTGCCGACGAAAATAGGAACCCGACACTGGCAAAAAGCACCGACACCAGAAACACGGGAAGTACGACGAACACCACTGTCCACTCGTTGATCCAACCGAAAGCCACCGCGATCACAGCTATCGACGCCATGCTGATAAACGCACGAGTCACACCGAACGAAATATCCGCGATCAACACCTCGACCACCGACAACGGTGCGGTCAACTGCGTGTCGTAAAGCTGGTTCTCCATCCGGTTGTACGCCCCCATCGAACACTCCACCATCGGCACGAACATCGCACTACCAACGATGATTCCCGGTGCCACGAACTCTGGATACGGAATCTCGGTTCCAGGTACCGTCGGCACTAACCTTCCGATGCCGACACCGACACCGATCATCATCACGACCGGCTCGACGAACATGAACGCCACCGCGTACTTCCAGAACCGAATGAACGCGAACCAGTGTCGAAGCCACAACGCCGCAATGCTTCGATAGCGGATTCCCGCGATCGTCTTCAGCTCGGTCCGTGTCTCGTTCAAAAATATGACTTCGGTACTCATTCGTCTCTCAACTCTCTACCGGTCAGGACCAAGAACACGTCTTCTAAGTGCGCTGGACGATACGTGACCCGCATATCAACTATGCCCGTCAGCGTCGAGACATCCGGTTTCGTGCCTCGCGGCGCCGTAACCAGTATCCTCGGCCCGACCTCGCTGTAATCGCGCCCTTCTTCATTTAATTGACGTCTGAGCGCGGCTCGCCCCTCACGCGTGGCAGAATCGCTGATCTGCAACATCGCGACCTCCGCACCCACGTGATGTCTGACGACCTCATCCGGTTCGCCGATGTCGAGGATGTTGCCGTGATCCATGATCGCCAAGCGATCGCACAGCGTCTCCGCCTCGATCATGTAGTGGGTTGACATGATGATCGTCACGCCCGATTCTTTCAGGGCTCCCAGCTGCTCCCAAACCCGATTGCGGCTCTGGGGATCCAGACCCGTCGTCGGTTCATCCATCACCAGCAGCCGCGGACTCGCCATCATCGCCCGCGCAATCGCCAACCTCCGCTTCATACCGCCCGACAACGCATGAATGCTCGCATTAGCCCGGCTCTCGAGGTTGAAGAAACCCAACACCTCTTTGGTCCGCTTGATCGCATTCCGATACGATAGCCCTGCTAAATAGCCGTGCATCTCCAAGTTCCGATGCACCACCAACGAGTTGTCTAGACCGTCGTGCTGCGTCACAACACCAATCACATTCCGCACGTCCCGCCCTGACTTTCCGACATCCATGCCAGCAACCGTGATCGAACCATCGGTTGCCGGAGAAAGGCCAGCCAGCATCCGCATCGTCGTCGTCTTGCCCGCGCCGTTTGGTCCGAGCAACCCAAACGTCTCCCCAAGCTTCACCTCGAACTCGATGCCGTCAACCGCGCGCAACTCATCGTAGTCCTTAACCAAATTGGACACGTGAACCAAGTTTTCTGTTGCGACCTGAGTTTGAGACATGATCGAGTCGTGAAGCGCGCATCGCGATTGTCGCGCAACGATGCGGTCTAGTTGGGCAGGATGGCGAGGCTGGAAGATACGCCCCGTTACGAGCCAGAAATTTTCACCAAACCATGATTTCCACTATAAATCCACCACACCACGTTCTCAACCAGTCCCTCTCCTTGTAACGATGACTGGGATGACGCGCAACTTCGCCCCTTTACGCGAAGCGAAGGGGGCGCGAGCAAACGAAGTGATGCGAGCGGGGGATGCCCGGGAGAAGGGGAAGGACATCCTTCAAATCCGCGGTTCAGACGCTACCCCGGCGTCTCCCCGATCCAAACCTCACCGTCCTCGAAATACTCCTTCTTCCAGATGGGCACGACCTCTTTCAACCGATCAATAAAATACAGCGCAGACTCAAACGCCGGACGCCGATGCGCCGCGCTCACCGCCAACACCATGCTCGTCTGACCGATGTCAACGCGACCAGTCCGGTGGCACACCGCGACATCACCGATCCCCCACTTGTCTCGCATCTCGCCGATGATCTGCGTCATCATGTCCTCTGCCATCGGTGAATACGCCTCGTACTCCAACCACAACACACGTCGACCATCATTGTGATCCCGCGTGATCCCGTGAAAAACAACGACCGCGCCATCCCGATCCGAACCCACCCTAGAGACCACCTCGTCAGCGTCGATTTCGTCGCCCGTAACCCACACATCCGAGACGCCGACCGCGCCACCGCTGACCGGAGGAATAACCGCTATCTCGTCGCCATCGCTCAAAACCGTCGACCGATCAGCATACGCACCATTCCGCGCCAGCATCACGCTCTCAGGCAACGCATACTGGACGCCAGCCGACGCAATCGCTTCATCCACAGTTCCACCCAAAGTCGCACCGTATGACATATTCAACTCCACACGACCAGTACCGACCCGTTCGCGGGCTCCGGCAAAAAACAGAACTGTCACGCGCACTCCGGGACCACCGTCTCGTCTAAGTTGAAGACCAAGTGAATCCAAGCGTAGCAAATCGAGTTTCGATGCCGACATCATCGCCGCATTCAGTAAACAGAAACGGATCCAGATTCACTCCCTTTTGTCCCTGCCACCATCGTGCGATAAAATCGAGACTCAGCATTCGCGCCGAAGCTATTCGGTGCACACAAGCAGATATCCGATCCCAGCATCGCTTGGAGATACATGGTTCGAATCAGACTAAAGAGAATCGGTGCCCGCGGCCGACCATACTACCGCATCGTCATCGCCGATCAGCGTAACTCAGCAGCCGGAAGGTACATTGAGCAAGTCGGTTTCTACGACCCCTTCCCCGACCCGCCGCAGATAGATTTCGACGAAGAAAAAACGCTCGAATGGCTCCGCAAAGGTGCCCAGCCGTCCGAGCCGGTTGAGCGCATGCTCAAATCAAAAGGCATTCTCAACAAGGTCAAGGCCAATGCTTGAACAAGAACGCCAACCCGAGGTTGAACAACCCGCTGACGAAGAAACCGTCGAGGTAGAAACGGTATCCGAAGCAGTTGTAACTGAAGATACTGAAGTCGAAGATATCCCCGACGAAGAGCCGTCCTCGGACGACGACATCGGCGAAGTCGAGGGCGAATCTGAAATGCGCGATATGATCGGCTATATCGCAAGGGTTTTAGTTGACGACGTGGACGCAGTCCAAGTTCGATCCCAATGGAGCGACGGGCGCCTCAACATCAACCTCAAGGTAGCCGATGCCGACAAAGGCAAAGTCATCGGGCGACGAGGCAGAGTCGTCCATGCGATGCAGTCGCTGCTCCGGGTCGCCGCAACTAAATCAAACATGCGAGCTGGCATCGACGTCGAGTAGACCGCGTTTCGCCGTGGTCGAAACGGCTTCATCGGAAAGGAGGGCTTAAATGTCAGGCCATTCTAAGTGGAGCACCATCAAGCACAAGAAGGGTGCCGCCGACGCTAAACGCGGGCAACTCTTCACCAAACTCACGCGCGAAATCACCGTCGCCGCTAGAGAGGGTTCCGACGACCCTGACATGAATTTCCGCCTGAGACTGGCAATAGACAACGCCAAGTCTCAGAACATGCCTAAAGATACCATCGAACGCGCCGTAGCCAAAGGTGCCGGCAAAGGTGCTGACGGCAACGCTCTTGAGGAACTCACCTACGAAGCCTACGGTCCCGGCGGCACCGGCTTCATCATACAGACGCTCACCGACAACCGCAACCGTGCCGCTTCCGGCATCCGCTCAAAGGTCACCCGCAGCGGCGGCAACCTCGCCGCCAACGGTGCCGTGTCGTGGAACTTCGAGCAAAAAGGGCTCGTCACACTAGAGGTCGAAGGTGCCGATCCTGAAGAGGTCGCTCTCGAAGTCATGGACATCGGCGCTGAGGATGTTGACATCGAGGAAGACCTCGTCAGCATCACATTCCCGTTCAACGAATTCGCGAGAGCGAAAACCGAACTGGAATCGCTCAGCGACGTCCGGGTTGAAAACGCCGAGTTGGCCATGATCCCCAACAACACCGTACCTCTCGAAAAATCGCAAGCGCTCCAGACCCTTCGCCTCCTCGACGAACTCGAAGAACTCGACGACGTGTCCAAGGTCTTCACCAACGCCGACTTTCCTGAGGAAGTGCTCGAGGAGTTCCTCGCCCAGCAAGGCTGAGGCCAAGGGAAGTTTGAGGCACTGGGGCATGCCCCTCTCACGCCATCACGTCCACAGCGTCGTCCAATCCGCGCTTGAAGAAGACTGCGCCTTCAACGATGCCACCACATCAGCGACGATCAGCGAATCCGATATCCGCGCCTGTGCGCATCTAATCGCCAAACAGTCCGGAATGATCGCCGGCATACCAGTCGCTGAAGAGGCCTTCAACGTCCTCGATCCGCAATCCGAATTCGTAGCCTATCTCGATGACGGCCAACCAGTCGAAGCAGGAATGAGGATCGCGACCGTATCGGGCAAAGCCGCCGCGATCCTGAGCGCCGAACGCACCGCTCTCAACCTGCTCCAACGCATGAGCGGCATCGCAACATTGACCGCACAATACGTCGATGCCGTCCGAAACACCAACGCGTCAATCGTCGATACCCGCAAAACCGTCCCCGGTCTCCGAGTCCTAGACAAATACAGCGTCTTGATGGGTGGCGGCGGCAATCACCGGATGTCCCTCGCTGATTGCATCCTCATCAAAGACAATCACATCGCTGCCATGAAATCCCAAGGAATGTCGATCGCAGATGTGATCCGACACGCGAGATCCAACGCCCCGTTCTCCATCAAGATCGAAATCGAAGTAGAAAACGTCGACGATGCAATTGATGCGATGAACGCGGGAGCGGATATCGTCATGCTCGACAACATGTCGTCCGATGCCATGCGTGAAGCCGTAGCCCGTCGCGTCGGTCAATCGCTGTTGGAAGCATCCGGCAACGTAACTCTCGCCAACGTGCGGCAAGTCGCCGAAACGGGGGTGGATATCATATCCGTCGGCGAACTGACCCACTCCGTCTCAGCTTTAGACATTTCCCTCGACTTCAAAGTCGATTGAGAACGCCTAACCTCGTCGTCTACCCCGGTGGCGATCAGTTGAATCGAGGATGAAGGTCGCCGGTCCCTCATTCACTAATTCGACATCCATCATCGCCCCGAACACACCGAGTTGAACGTCGATGCCAGCTAGTTCGAACGCTTCAGCCACCTTGTCGAACATCGGGCTTGCAACATCGCCTGGCGCTGAAGCTGTGAATCCTGGACGACGTCCCTTGCGAGTATCCGCATAGAGTGTGAACTGGCTGATCAACAGCACTGCACCGCCAACGTCGAGGAGGGAAAGATCGAAGCCGGATGTACCTTCAACCGCTTTGAATATCCGAAGATTGACCGTCTTGTTCACCAGATAATCGATGTCGGGCTCTTCATCGTCGTGCGTGACTCCAACTAGAATCACTAAGCCCTTTCCGATCTCGCCCGTCGTCTCACCATCGACGGTTACTTTGGCTCTGGTCGAGCGTTGGATTACAAAGCGCAACAGTTGTCACTCGTATCAGTCGGAAGATGAAGACTTGCTCTTCGACTTCTCTTTGCTCTTGGAGCCGGAATCAGACGATTCGCTATTCGATTCGGTCTTTGACCTAGATGCGGACCCGTTCCGACCATAGTCGGTGGTGTAGAAACCAGATCCTTTGTAAACCACCATCGGTATCGAGAGTTGGCGCTTCGCCAATTCTCCGCAACAGCTGCACATAGCTACCGGTTCCGACGAAAAGCTTTGCATCACCTCGAATACGTGGCCTTTTTCACACTTGTAGTCGTAGAAGGGCATCGGGAACTCGCGATTGTTGGCTGATTCGCAAAGATTGCGGCGATTTCAACCAATCTTGGTCGCGGACATCAGTTTGCGAAGGACTTCGTTTCTCATGCGATTTTAACAGTTAACGCCTCTCAACTGGACTGCGAGCGAATCAACATCGGTGACCGGCAATTCGCACGCGTAGTTCCGACAAACGTACGCGGTTGGCAACCCATCGATCATCTTGCGACCTTCGAAAAGCGGCATCGAGGCATTGGCTTCGTCGCCGCCCGCCGGATCCAGATGGGCAATGATGCGGTCAGGATTAAAACCGGTTCTTGCTTCGCGTAGCATCGCGGTCGTTGACGAATGCTCTTTTTCGCCGACAATCACCACCTGTTTTACGGGGTTGGCGTAAAACTCCGCCGCCTGCAGCCACCATGAAAACGCGGATGGCGCGCGTTCCATCAATTCGCGGACCGTCCTCAGGTTGGCTGCCCCGACCCTTTCCAGATCCACGTTTCCGGTGAATTCGGCACAACGGAGCAACGCCATCGATGCCGCCGATCCTCCACTCGGTTGTGCGTTGTCGAACGTGTCGCGAGGCCTTACGATCAACGCCTCCTGATCGGATCCGGTGTCGTAAAACACTGAATCCGCAGGATGCCAGAAAAGTTCTATCATCGCATCGCACAACTCTTCTGCCTGTTCCAACCACCTCAGATCGAATGTCGCTTCGTAGAGATGTGTCAAAGCATCCGCGAGATACGCGTAATCCTCCAAGAAACCTGGAATCGTTGCGACCGAATCCGATTCAGCCTTACAACTACGCATCAAACGACCGTCTTCACGAACCAACCGGTCGAAAACGAACTCCGCGTTCTTGACCGCGACATCGATCCAGTCATCGCGGCCAAACACCGCTCCGGCCTCTGTAAACGCGCGCATCGCCAGTGCGTTCCATGATGTGATGACCTTATCGTCGGTCATCGGGGGGACGCGATTGAGCCGTTCAGCGTAGAGCAACCGTTTCGCCTCGCCGATCTTA
Organism: Dehalococcoidia bacterium; assembly: GCA_034423055.1. GTDB lineage: Bacteria > Chloroflexota > Dehalococcoidia > Lucifugimonadales > Lucifugimonadaceae > Bin127. The sequence goes on from DAOUJE010000044.1 coordinate 29,868, forward strand.
GACATCAACTCCTCAACCGACAAACCGAGTTCGGTTGCGACCGATTCGTCAGATCGATGCATGTTGAGGATGTTGTGCCCCTCGAAGTTGCCGAAACGCGTCACATCCCAATACATCGTCGCTACGCGTCCGAGCTCGCTACCCAACACCTTCTCGATCTCTGTTGGTTGCCAAACGAAAAACTTGCCTTCCTCGCCCTCTGAGTCAGCATCGGTCGCGGAGTAAAACGCGCCTGTCTGACGGTGCCGCATCTCGCGATCCAAGTAGTTGAGCGTCTCTTCCACCACCTTTGCAAAGTCAGGATTCATACTCCGCTGCCAAGCGTGGAGATACAGGCTAGCCAACTGGGCGTTGTCATACAGCATCTTCTCGAAGTGCGGTACTAACCAGACGGAGTCGACTGAGTATCTGTGGAACCCGCCTCCAATCTGATCGTAGATTCCGCCACGCGCCATCTTGGTCAGCGTCAGATCGACGAATTCCTGCACCAGATCATTGCCCTGCAATTTGGAGTGTGTCAGCAGAAACTCGTACAGCATCGGCTGTGGGAATTTCGGCTGCAGGCCGATACCGCCATTCTGCGAATCGAATTCCGGCGCCAAATGACGATAAGCCGAGTGGAACATCGATTGTGCGATCGGCTCGATGCTCATCCGGGCCCGAGATTGGGACGAAATCGCATTCACCACGCGCGACGCGCTCGCTGCAATTTCTCCCCGTCGATCCCGATACGCCTCCGCAACCGCAGTCAACACACGCGGAAACGACGGCATTCCGCCCCGATCCTCGCTCGGAAAGTATGTCCCTCCGTAAAACGGCGCCCCGTCTGGCGACAAAAACACCGACATCGGCCATCCGCCATGGCCTGTCATCGACTGCACTGCCGACATATAGATCGAGTCGATGTCTGGTCGTTCCTCGCGATCGACCTTGATGTTGACGAATAGCTCGTTCATCAACGCCGCGATCTCCTCGTTTTCGAACGACTCTCGCTCCATGACGTGGCACCAGTGGCACGCGGAGTAACCGACGCTGAGGAAAATGGGCTTGTCGAGTTCTTTGGCGAGCGTGAGTGCTTCATCGCCCCAGGGGTACCAATCGACCGGATTGTCCTTGTGTTGAAGTAGATACGGGGATGTCTCTTGCGCTAATCGATTCGCCACATCAGTCCTTTCAAGCGCCTACGAGTTCGATGGTGCCGACGGTTCCAGTATCGACATCGAGTCTGCGAACACTGTGGTTGTTAGTGTCGGCGACATAAACAGTTCCGTCGCGATACGAAATACCGGCCGGTTCATCGAAGCTCGCGTTGAGAGCATCTCCATCCGCAGTGCCCTGAGTTCCGTCACCAGCGACCGTGGTTACCCGAAGCGTGCTCAAATCCATGCGTTTGATCTTGTGGTTGTAGGAATCGGCGATATAGACCGCGCCGGGCGCCCACGTCACATCCTGCGGATGCTGCAACACCGCGTCTTTTCCGATGCCGTCGTGGTCACCGAAATCGAACAGCCCAGTACCAGTCAGCGTCACGACCCGTCCACCCGAGCCGATCTTTGCCACCCTGATCGCGCTGGTTTCGGAATCGGCGAAAAAGAGGTTGTTGCCGTCGAGCGCCAACCCATACGGTTGGGCAAGCAATGCCTCCAAACGTTCACCGTCAACGATATTTTCGGCACCGGTACCAGCGAACGGCTCGATCATCCCAGCGCTGACATCCATCTGCCAAAGCTGGTGTGCACCCGCCATTGCGATGTAGAGGATTCCGTCGGCATATTCAAGGTCGTACGGAGAGTTGAGAGGAAAAGCTATAGCTTCGCCGCCAGCGTGACGGATGAGAGATTGCTCTCCCGTACCCGCGATTACTGACACCATCCCGGATGCCATGTCCACGCGTTGGATTGTGTGGGTTCCAGCATCAGCCACAAAAAGCACTTCGCCATCGAGAGCCATGCCTTGAGGGTTGTCGAACAAAGGCGCATTGAAACTCCATTCGCTTCCGATGGGGTTCAACACACCGGGCGGAGGGTCGAACGACTCGAGTGCTAACGGGCTTTCGCCGTTACCGATGATGTTGCTGACTTTGCCGTCTTCGGTTGCGACGATGACGCGGTGGTGGTTGGAATCTGCGATGTAAAGGTTGCCGTCGTCCGCCGCGAGTATCTTGCCCGGAAACGATAGCGCACCATGGCTTCCCGCTTCAGAACCGTATTCGAACGGAACAGGATCGCGGTTCAGCAGTCCAGAGCCGTCGAACTCATCGACCATCGCGGTAAGCACGCGGTCCATCGCATCTAGCTGGAATTCGCCCTCGTGCCTCCCAATCACCTTGCCTTCCGGATCGATAAACATCAGCGTGGGCCATGCCCGTGCGGCAAATGCGGACATCACGCGCAACTCGACATCGTTCACGACGGGATGGTTGACGTTATAACGGCTTGCCGCGGCGCGGACATTTTCGGTTGCTCGTTCGGTATCGAACTTTGCCGAGTGAATCCCGATCACGAACAGTTCGCCCGTATACTTCTTCTCCAGCTTCCGCAACTGCGGAAGTATATGCATGCAGTTAATTCAACAGTAGGTCCAAAAATCGAGAATAACGATCTTGCCGCGCAGATCGGACAGCTTTATCGGTTTGCTCGAGTTGATCCATTCGAGACCATCAGGGAACTCTGGGGCGCGCACCTTTCCGGCGTAAGAGGGTGCAGTGGGTTGCGATGCGGCCATGAATAGCGCTCCGATACGGTTAGTGGTTCGATGGATATAGCGCAATTGTCGCACGATCCGCGTTTATGTTTCGCATAATTGACTTATGCGCGATTCGACAAATCCAGACGAAGTGAACGAGCGAGACGGATCTGAAGGTCCGTCAGTCACTCCTCCGCACGAAGATGATCTGCGCTCGATCATGTTTGGGCGTTCGATCCAACGTCCACAACTAATCGAGCCCGGTCAGTACTCTGAGGAAGCGAAATCCGATGCTGAACCTGCATGGTCAGACACGGCATCTGATACCAACGTTACCGATGATCCGCCTTGGCAAGGACGCGACATTGATTCGGCCGACGAGCCCATGGAGCACACTTACGAGCGGCCTCCGTTTTACACGTCTTCAGAAGACGCTATGGGCCCTCTACATCCCGAAGAAGTGGCGAGGTTCGGACCTCCTGCCGGATTCGGTCGAAGGTTCGTGTCGTACCTCATCGACCTCGCGGTCACGTTATTCATACTCGGTTTACTGTTTCCTTTGCTGTTAGGCATGCCATTGTTCGATTTTGATGCGACAGCGGTAGACAATGAGTTGGATACAACCGGCGAAACGAATGTCCCGTCTGTGACTCTCGCACCGGCGGAAGGGGACGAAGCTACACAACTTAACCAAGATGAGATCGCTTTAACCGATCTTTTGCCGTGGTACGGCACACTCTCAGGCACGATATTGTTTTTGGTGCTTCCGATCATCTACAACACCTTGCTGATCGGGATTTGGGGAACAACATTTGGAAAACGACTTCTGAACGTTTACGTACTGGACAAAGGTGGTAACGTGCCAGGAATACCGATTGCGTTTATGAGAGCGGTTACGAGCGTGGTCTCTGCCAACGTTCTCTACATTGGTCACCTTTTCATCTTCCGAACGGACCACCGCGCACTTCATGACCTGCTGGTCGGGACCTACCCGATAACTCGATCATCCGCGGAAGACCCCGCCGCGCGGGGCGAAGAGTTGGTCGATTGAACCCAAAGCAACCCATCACGTCGTAGATCTGGAGCGAATCGACATGTCAGACAAACTGAAGGTATTGATCACAGGAGCAAGTGGCTACATAGCGTCGCAGATGCTCGCGGAGTATCGGGATCGTTACGATTTGACGCTGATCGATGCGATTGACACCGACCGCGATGGGAACCCAGTCGACGGCGTCCAAATCGTCGACCTGATTGACCCTGATCGCTCCGCATACGAAAAGCACTTTGCCGGACAGAATGCGGTCATACATCTCGCGTACAAGAGGTCGAGCCCGGGAGGTGTTTACGGCAGCGACGTTCCCCACATCGATCGCTTTGCCACCGAGCACGAAAACGTTCAGATGGCCAACAACGTCTACCGGTGCGCCTACGACGCGGATGTAAGGCGTGTTGTGGTCGCAAGTTCCAACCACGCTGCCGATTGGTACGAACACGCGCTGATTCACAACCGCAAAAAAGAGATGGTCTTCGAAGACGAAGTACCGCTGTCGGACAATTTCTACGGTTGGGCGAAGGCGGCGTATGAGCTTCTTGCTTATCCGTACGCTTGCGGCGGATTTGGACGCAAACTGGAAGTCGTGCAGGTCCGCATCGGCAATCCGCGTGAGACCGATGCCGACGAATTGCTCGCACACGCTGACGAGTTACACGGCGGCACGGGTCAATCGACGTATAAGCGTGGGTTAGGTGCTCACTTCAGCGAACGCGACCTCCGGCAGCTCTTCATCAAAGCGATCGAAACTCCCGATATCGAGAATGAGCACGGCGTTCCATGGTTAGTCGTCTATGGCATCAGTGCCAACACCCGCGCGTTCTGGTCGCTGGAGAATGCTCGTCGTGTGCTTGGTTACGAGCCGCAGGACGATTCCGAACTGAAGTTTACGAATCGGATCATCCAGCATTTGACCGTCGATGATCCTGCGGGACCGGGCAAGGTCGGTGATTAAGAGTTCGGCGGGAAGGGTAGAAGTTGGTGCGATTGCGGCACCGATTGGGTAAAGAGGCTACAAACCCTTGGTGCTAGCGCGATCTTAAGTTCTGACTCCAACGCCCTTCCCTGCCGTTCCATTGGTGGCTCACAGATTGCCGAACGTGAGCACACAACATGGCTTGCTAGAGCAGTGCTGGCACACGCGATTTTTCTCTCGGTCGATCGACCAGCCATTCGGGTGCACCGAACAGATCGTCAATGACATCATCTGCCGGTTCAGCGACAAGGGGTACAGATGACGCGGTACCGACTAGATTGAAACTCTGTTCCGCATCTGTCCGAGTCGGCGATTCGGCATTGACCTTCTCCGCTCTTGGGCGCATCCCGGCGAGGATGCTGATACGGAGTCGATTTGCTTTGCTTGAATCGCCGTTGGGGATGAAGGATGTCGACAACACCGCCTTTTGAGACAACTCATTCTGCACGACAGCAATTGCAGAATTGAGAGCTTTGATCGACATGTCGCGCGGCCCAGCGACGATCACGCTAACAAAATCTGCGTCGTTCAGATCCAGCCCTGAAGTGATCGGATGCTTGATAGCCTCGCGCGTTACCTTGCGGTATTCGGAAACATCCTCGCTAACCGCGTATGAGATCAGCGTCTCACCGCCGCATTTGATCGCATCCAGCAGCTCATGAGCGGTATTCAGTGTCCCGAACGATTCGGCATTCGACGCTGAGAGCACATTCATCACCACGCGAGCCTTCGCAGCCGAGAGTTCGGATGCCAAGTCACCAGCGATCGACGCGTTAGACAATGCGTTGTCGGCCTCAATCAGTGCAAGAGAGCAACCGGTGTTTCGAACGCGCTGCAACGCTGTGCGAGCGGTGTTCGATCGCGTACGACCTTCAAACGCGAATGGCATCGTCAAAATTGCCAGAACCGACGCACCTGTCGACATCGCGGTCCGAAGCACCGCGGGCAAGATTTCCACGGTTGTCGTCCCGCCTAAGCCAGCCATGACGAACACGATCGGCGCTTTGCCGATCAACGTCTTAAGTCGGAACAGGTCGTTTTTGTCGACATATTCGTAGTCCTCGATCCCTTCGCCCTCGCGAGTGAACATCGGATAACCGATCGAAATCCGTCGGCCGGTGTTGACTGCGCGTAGATCGTCCATCTCGCGATCCACAGCGATGACGTCGTCAGGATTTCCCAAAACTTTCGACAGTTCGGACGCAGTTCTGGCTCCCGCGCCGCCAACTCCAATAATCGCGAAATCCTTGGATGCGGTGGCGTTTCGTCCATCTCGTATGATCGTCATGTTGCTCTCCAAGTAATGGGCATCGGGGGAATGCCTGTTGAAACTTCTGTTCAATTATTAGGATAGCACACTGGTTCTAGTAAAATGCAAGCGCGAACACGATATTTTTCAGACATTTGTGAAAGGTGAATACATTGGCGGACGAAATCTCACACGACAAACCAGCCAGTGATGCCGATCTGAGCGATCCGAGTCCGTCGCGAATTCTCAAATCGGCTGGCGAAACAGATCTAACCTACCAACTCAAGTGGGCTGCTTGGCGCTGGCTCTACTCGATAGCCGAATGTCGCGCGATCGGAATGGAAGTCAGGCTTGAAGGACCTTTCGGTCGCGTCGTAGATCTCGTTGGCATCGGCAAAAGCAACTTCGTGTATATCGTGGAAGTGAAGTCGTCAAGAGGCGATCTGAAACGCGATGACAAATCGGAAAGCGATCGTAAGCGTGCTGCGGCACAGCTCACGATGCTCCAAGACGCTGCGAGTTTGACCGCCACAGTCCTCAACGACGCGCGCCAGCATGCTGTGGAGACCACCAGATCGGGCACTGATTGGCGAGAAAACCCGGCTTATCTCTCAGCGCGGAGAGATCACGAAGACATCGAGAGACGGCTCGCCGCCAAGGAACGCACATTGGTACATTTCTCAACCAAATTCCATGACCCCTCGTTCTTGGCGTGTGCGGACTTTCACTACGTAATGGCGCCAAGAGGCCTGATCAGTCGTTCTGAGCTACCACCGTTTTGGGGGCTTTTGAACGAAAGTTCCGAGATCGTTGTCTCAGCCGTTCAAAAACAGATTCGCAAAAACACAACACACGTGTTGCGTGCTATTGCCAAAGCCAACACGCGAGATTTGATGAAAGCGTGCGACATCAGGATCGCTAAGCCGCCCCCGGAATAGTGTCCGTGCTGCTGACTACTTGAACGGCGACTCGCAGGCTATGAAAGCATCTCGCCGAGGCGATCGATTGCCAATCGCAGGTTGTCTTGCGAGTTGGCGAAAGAGATGCGGATGTAGCCATTGCCGTACTCTCCAAAAGCGGTGCCAGAGAGCAACGCGACACCTGCCTCATCCATCGCCCGGTCGGCGAAGGTTCGGCTATCGAGCCCAGTTCCGCTGATGTTCGGGAATGCGTAGAACGCGCCGCCGGGGTTTCGGCAGGAAACGCCAGGAAGGTTGTTCAAACCATCGACGACCAGGTCGCGGCGAATGCGGAACTCGTCCATCATTTCGGAGACAGAATCCTGGGGGCCTTGCAGTGCGGCGATCCCCGCCATCTGAACCGCCACCGATGTGCACGAAACGCTGTTAGTCATTAGTTTCGTGACCGCATCGAGCATGAACTCTGGGAACACTCCGTAACCTAACCGCCAACCCGTCATGGCGTAACTCTTGGAGAAGCCATCCAAGATGATCGTACGGTCGACCATATCGTCGAATTTCGTGATCGATGTGTGCGAGCCTTCGTAGTACATGTCTTTGTAGATTTCATCGGAAAGGACGACGAGGTCGTTCTCGACGGCGATTTTCGCGATGCGCTCCAAGTCTTCGTCGGAAATCACGCTGCCGCAGGGGTTGTTGGGCGAGTTGACGATGATGAGCTTTGTGTTTTCGGTGACCAGTGCCTCTAACCGATCAACGTCAAGTGAAAAATCGAATCGCTCTTCTAACGGAATCGGGACTGCGATGCCGCCCGCATAGTTGATCATCGACTCGTAGATGGGGAAACCCGGGTTCGGGTAGACGACCTCGTCGCCCTCTTCAATGAGTGCGAGGATCGAGAAGAACATCACTGGCTTGCCTCCCGGCGTCACGATTATGCGTTCTGCCGGAATCTCGTAGCCTTGCCTCTCCGTCTGATGGGCAGATACCGCTTCGCGTACCGGCATTTCTCCGGGGGATGGACCGTAGTGCGTGTAACCATTATCTAGAGCGTTCTTGGCGGCGTCGATTATGTGGCCCGGTGTATCGAAATCGGGTTCACCGATCTCTAGGTGAACTATGTGCCGTCCTTGGGCTTCTAATTCTCTGGCACGAGCCAGCGTCAGGAATGCAGTTTCCGTGCCTAGGCGGTCTTGTCGCGATGCTAGTGACTTGGGCAATCTCTCACAACCCGTGTTTTACTAGGAATTTGGTGCCGATGCGTTCGCGTCAATCATGGTTCCGAACCAATCGAGATGCAATTCTCAAGGATACCCGAAACACCGTGAGCCGAAACGAAGAAACGATGGACTACGTCCGGTGGGCAGAGCGTTACGACATCTTCTACGAAGCTGCACCGGAAGGCGAGTTGGAGTTTTACCTGAACGCTATTGACCGATGCGGGGGATCGGTTTTGGAGCTAGGTGTTGGCACTGGCAGAATCGCAATCCCGGCTGCGGTTATGGGACACGATGTAACAGGCATTGACATCAACCGTCCGATGCTCGATCGTGCGCGGCTAAAATCCGCTGCCGCTCCTCTGTCTGGCAAACTGCAACTGGTCGAAGCAGACATGACGAAGATCGACCTCCCGCGTAAAGGGTTTGACCTTGTAATAATCCCAGCACACACGCTCGCGCTGGTAACCGATGAGCGCGATCAATCCGAAACTTTGATGCGCTGCGCCGAACACATGGCTCCGAACGCCGCCCTCATCTTCAATCTCTTCAACCCTTCGGATGATTTGATCCACGGAGATCTAGATGAGACATTTCTGCTAGGCGTAGTTGAAGACGAGGAATACGGTGTTCGGCATGTCTTAACGGGAACTAACGAATTCGACACGACTCGTCAGGTCAATCGATGCACTCAAGCAATTGAAACTCTCAACGCCAAAGGCGAAACGATCGACTGTGAAGAGTTGCAAGTGCTGTTCCGTTATCTGCACCACCACCAAGTCAATGACATGCTCGAACGAGCGGGTCTCCAGGCGATAGAGGTGTTCGGCGACTTCGACGGATCGCCGTTAACCGATGACAGCGAAGAGATGATCTACATCTGTCGGTTGAAGTGAACGCTGACGTCCACTGAATCAGTTGACGGGCGGGGGTGCGGGTGGAGGTTCGACTGGTTCGATGCCGGGTGCCCGTTCTTCGACATTGGCTAGCCACTCCTCGGCGCGCTCGATGATCGTCGGCAGTTTCGGGTCTTGCGAGAGTGATATCGCTTCTTCTAGATCCCACTTGGCTTCCGCGTATTGTCCAGCTCGAGCCAATAAAATCCCGCGATCCAAGAAGTAAGAGGCCTGCGCTGGCTGAAGCTCAATGGCGTAACTAAAGTCAGCGTATGCTGCGCTTCCGTCGAGCAACACGTCGCGATGGTATCGCCCGCGCCACCAATAAACTCCACCATCTTCAGGAGCCAGCCTGATCGCGGTCCGGAAATGCTCCGATGCGGCGTCGTAGTCGTTTTCAGCTGCTCGCACACGCCCCAGCACCAGATGTGCGTTGATCTGTTCGTCATCTAATTCGAGCGCGCGCAACGAATCGTTTTTCGCTCCCTCGAAATCGCCCATTGAGACTCGAACCATCGCCCGTTGCCCGTAGATCGATCCCACATTGGGGCGAAGCGACACGGCGCGGTCGTAATCGACCATTGCATCCTCAAGTTCGCCCTGCATCATGCGCGCTTGCCCACGTCCCGCCCACGCGCGGGCGAACTGCGGCTCGATCTCGACTATCGTCGCAAAACGACGCTCGGCATCTTTGAACTCGCCACGATCAAGCGTTCGATGCGCGGCTGAATACATGCTGACCGTTTCACGCGTCGCCGGCGTCGGTACTGGTGATGGTGTCGCCGTGGGCGTCGATGTCGGAGTCAATTCCGGTTGCGGCGTCGCAGTGTTTACCGGTGCCAACACCACTACTTCCGTCGGTGTTGGTGGCACCTGCGTAGGAGTTGGCATCGGTTCGGGTTGCTGGCAAGCAGACATCAACATCGCCGCGGTCAACGACACGACAAGGAGCGTAGCCAGCATCAAGCGGATTTTGGTTCTGAAAATCATCACTGAATCAAGGATACGAATTTGATCAGAAGAAAGTTTCTTCAAGTTATCTGCCGATCAAACCTGACACCAACATTTCAACTGCCAACCGACGGTCTACGCGCCCGGTTTTAGCACCGACATCGATATCCAACATGTGCAGATGCATCGCCCTCAGGCGTGCCGATCCGATTCGTGATGCTTGCTTGCACGTCTTGTCCAACAGCCAAGACATGTTTCTCATCCAAGGCATGTTTGTGTATAACCGCGGCCCGATTTCAGAGGTCGGCGCACGGCGTTCTAGCATGTGGGCAGCGATTATCAGTGTACGAACATGACGTGTCAATGAGCTGAAAATGCGTTCTATAGTGTCTCCGTTGGCTATGAGATTCTGTACTCCGCTGATTGCTAGGTTGTGTCGCCCTTCGATAATGGCATCCATCACGTTGAAGATACGGTCTTGGCTCGTGTCAGCGACCATCAGATCGATGTCTTTCGGTTGGAGTGTCCGTCCGTCGGCGTATAGAGCGAGTTTTTGAATCTCACTGTCTAGTCGCCTGACATCGTCGCCGCCGATCTCGTTAAAGCGACTAATCGCGCTCCCTGATGCGGCGACGCTATGAAAGTCGAAACGGTTGCGGATCCAACCTATACGATCGCGTCTGTCAGGAACCAGATGCGTTTCTACTTCAGCGAACGAGGTCAAAGCCTTCAACGGGCGAGAAGTCAGGTTGAGTCGCACATTCTCGACGAATATCAGGTCGTTGGTTATCTGCATCGCCTCTCTGGATACTCGTTCGCCGAAAGACTCCCAATCTGCGCGGACTCTTTCGCCTCGTGTGTCCATCGGTTTCAACATCCCTTTCACGACGACCGCGCGTCGATCAGTTAAAAACGGGGATATCATCGCTGCTGCGAACACTTCTGCCATGCGTGCGTTGGGAGCGTCGAACACGGTCACGTTCGGAGCGCGAAGTTCCGGCGGACCTAGAGCGGCTAGGTGCGCTTCAAGCGAGTTGGAGATGGAGAATTCATCATCACCGTGGATCAGTCTGATCATGTCGAATCCAGATTAATTGATTCCCCAGCCATCAAGAACGCATTGGTAGAAAACTTCGATTTCTATAATCGAATCTTGGTCGTTTCACAATTTCGACGGTAGAAAACAGATGTCCACAACCATAATCGGTCTAGCCGCCGCGGGTAAGACGACAGTGTTCAATGCGCTGACGCGCGGCTCCGTCGATAAAGGTCTCTACGGCGCAGCGAAGTCGGCTAATATCGGCATCGGCGCAAAGCCAGACGCTCGACTCGACTTCATCCACCACGCGTTCGAGAGTCGCCGTAAGGTGCGCGCTGAGATGACGTTTTGGGATATGCCGGTCGACTACTCTTCGGGCACCGTGCTGAGTCGTGAGACGGTTAACTCGCTTCAGAAAGCGAAAGCCCTTCTGCTGGTTATTCGCAAGTTTGCAGACCCTTCAACGCCACATCCTGATGGCTCTGTCGATTGGCTACGCGATCTCGAGAAACTCACTTTCGAAATCCTGTTCGCCGACATTGAATTGCTCGACAGGCGTGTTGAACGAGTCGAGTCTGGCATGAAGGCGCTGAAGTCGTCGGAACGCGTTCAAGCCGTTGCGAATATCGAAGCGCTCAAGGAAATACAGACGTTGCTTGAAGATGGCTCGCCATTGCGGTCATTGTCTCTCGACGAATCGGCATCGCGCGCAATCTCTGGTTCATTCGCACTCAGCGGATTACCGTTCGTAGTCGCGGTAAACGTCGGCGAAGACGACATCGGTATCGATCCCGAGGTACTCCGTTCTCAAGCGGTTGACAGCCTGGGTTCAAACATCATTGATGACCAAACCGCGATCGTCCCGATATGCGGTTCCTTGGAAGAGGAGTTGAGAAGCATGGACGACGCGGAGGGGGCTGAGTTGCGCTCCGAGTTGGGAATTGCCACTGACGACAGCGAAGCGCTAATGGATGCATGCCTCAAGTGCCTGAAGACGCAGACCTTTTACACCGCCTCCGACCGCGAGGTGCGCGCTTGGCACTTCCGAGCTGGGGCTAGCGCGCCAGAGGCAGCCGGCGTAGTCCACTCCGATATGGAGCGCGGCTTCATCCGTGCCGAGGTCGTCGCTTACGATGATTTCGTGCGCTGCGGTAGCATGGTGGAAGCAAGAAAACAGGGTGTGTTACGGCAAGAAGGGAAAAACTACACTTTCGTGGATGGCGACATGGCCAACTTCCTGTTCTCAGTCTGATGTAGGCACCGAAACCTGTTCTTCCAACCCGACCTAACCTAACCGATAGAACAAGCGACCATGACTCGATCCCTATTCATCGTGCGACTAGTGCAACCATTCCCCGGTCTCGATGGCTACGACGCGATGCTGTCGAACTACTGGTCGGCTGTCAAAGCGCAACTCGACCGTCAAGCGATCACTTCCGGCGCTATCAAGCGCATATTCGTCGAAACAGTCACGGGTCGCGGTGAAGACGCACTGGTTCAGTTGCAACAGATCAATCCGTCGGCGAGCCAACTCGTGCGTAGCTTGATCGCAAGCGGCGCGGTCATCGAAGAGTTTGAGGACACCGAACTTTTGACCGAGCTGATCGATTGGGGGCAATGCGCTACGCAGAATCTGATGTCCGAAAAGGTGAGAAGCGTCGTGCAATCAGGCCAAGTAGAAACTGCCGGCGCTCGCGACGAGCATTTGCAGAAACGACTCAACGACGCTATCGGCGATGACGAGTCTGCCGTTGTCTTCGCAGTATCAGGTCAACTGCCGGTACCTGACCCCATTGAGCGGTTCATTGTTTCGCCGCCAGAATTGGATCAACTCGAACGTTGGTTGCGAGGGAAGATGGAAGAGGCACGGCGTGAGATGATGGAACAGGCCCAACGTCAATCCGGCCAGCAACCCGGAGCAGCAGGGGGATCGAGCGAAACATCGTCGGGCGGGCTATGGACCCCGCCTTAGGCACGTCATCTGCCTCCGGACGCGTTGGGAGGCGCGCTTCAGCAAATTGCCACACCCTCCCCTCAAATTTTCCGATACCAACGTTGTCGCCCGCGCTGGCAACGATTTAAGCGAGCCCATCGCTGTCTACGTACACATCCCATTTTGCCTTTCAAAATGCAACTATTGCGACTTCAACACATATGAAGGCATCGAATCTCTGATGCCGTCGTTCGTTGATGCGTTGTCGTCTGAGATTGGCATTTGGGGCAAACGGCTCGATCGTCCTAACGTATCAACCGTTTTCTTCGGTGGCGGAACACCTTCTTACCTGCCTGTCGAATCGATTTTCTTGCTTTCAGAACGTCTTCGCGAAGCAACTAACATCGCACCTGGTGCAGAAATGACCTTGGAAGCCAACCCCGATGACGTAGACGCTGAAAAGGCGGAAGCGTGGTTGGAGGCAGGCTTCAACCGCATCAGTATCGGGGTTCAATCATTTGACGACCAGATTCTTCACGCTCTTTCACGTCGACATGATGCGGGTCAAGCAACATCGGCGGTCGAGACTGCACGATCCGCCGGGTTAGAAAACATCAGCATCGACTTGATGTTCGGTTTGCCAAATCAATCACTAGCTGCCTGGAAACGCTCACTGAAACGCGCGATCGAACTTGAGACAGATCATCTCTCATTGTACGGTCTGCAAATCGAACTGGGGACACCGTTGCAAAGAGATGTCCTCCGTGGCATCGTGCCAACACCGGACGACGACTTGGCGGCTGACATGTATGAGATGGCGATGGACGAATTGAGACAAGCCGGATATGGACACTACGAGATATCCAACTGGGCAAAACCTGGGTTCCGATCGCGCCATAATCTCGCGTACTGGTTGAACCAGCCGTATCTCGGCGTAGGGCCGGGAGCACATTCTTCGATGATGGGCCGACGCTTCTCAAATATGAAGTCGCCACGTAGATACATCTCTGCCGTTGGATCCGCCGAATACCTAGACGAAACGGATTCCATGCCGATCGAAGAAGGTGTAATCGCCGTCGATTTCGTCGAAGTTACATCCTTTGAGATGGCGATGTCGGAAACGATGATGCTCGGTATGAGGTTGTCCGACGGAATGACGAAGTCAGGGTTCGAGCGTCGCTTCGGAATTTCGATGGACGATGTCTACGGGCGGGAGATATCCACGCTTGTCTCAACAGGGTTGATCGAGGACGATGGTGACCGCATTGTCCTCACACGGCAAGGAAAGCTGCTCGGTAATAACGTATTCGAATCTTTCATCCTTGCAGACGATTGAAACGATGACAGACTTGGACAAACAGAGCACATACCAAACCTCACGCGACGGCGTCGACTTCCCGGAGCATCTCGATGAAGCGGTCGAAATCTGGGACGAAATCTCCAGTTGGTGGGACGACAAGATCGGTGATGGAAACACTGCTCAGGATTATCTGATCGAGCCGACACAGGAACGCCTACTCGCACTGGAGCGTGGCTCCAAGGTGCTTGACATCGCTTGTGGTGCTGGTCGTTTCACGCGACGCATGGCCGATCGTGGTGCGAAAATCACTGCCATCGACCATTCAAGCGTGTTCATCGAGAGGGCGCGGCAACGTTCGAAAGGCTACGAAGATCGGATCGAATTCTTGATCGCCAATGCTGCCGACCGCGACGCATTGATGGCGTTGCTCAGCGCACCATTCGATGCCGCTGTCTGCACGATGGGGATCATGGACATGGCCGTCATCACGCCGCTGGCGGAGACGCTTCCGCGGTTGTTGAAACCAGGCGGAAGATTCGTCTTCAGCATTTTGCATCCGGTATTCAACTCGGACGGCACGCGCAACACGTTAGAGCGTGAATTCACGGCCTACGGCGTCGAAGAAAGATTCGCCGTATGGGTGCCAGACTACCTGAAAACACGAGCTTATCGCGGTATCGGAATCGAAGGTCAGTCGCGACCACATTGGTACTTTCATCGACCAATCAGCGAGTTGTTGCGAGTGTTCTTGAACCAAGGGTTCGCTCTAACGGGATTCGAGGAACCGCGCTTTCCTATCGAAGCTTATTCAGAAGCCAAATCGCCACTATCGAGCGTGTTCTGGCGCGAATTTCCACTCGTGATGGTCGTCCGTCTCGATTTGCTTAACTAAAACCCGAAAGCGCCACCAAATCCGCGACGACGTCTATTCGGTGAACGAATTGCCGATTCGTTCGATAATCCATACTTATCGGCATGTCTGAGAAGGTCTAACACCACCGCAATGTTCGTCGCAGGAACCGCAGGACACGTAGATCACGGCAAGTCTACCCTCATCGAGAAGCTGACCGGAATCGACCCGGATCGCCTGCGCGCCGAAAAAGCTCGAGGGATGACCATCGAACTCGGGTTTGCATGGCTCGAACTCGACGACGGAAGTGAAGTCAGCATTGTTGATGTGCCCGGGCATGAGCGCTTCGTCAAAACGATGCTCATGGGCGCGGGAGGTTTCGATCTCGCGCTCTTGGTCGTAGCCGGTGACGAAGGCCCGATGCCGCAGACACGCGAGCATTTGGCGATATTGGATCTGCTTGAAGTTAGCGATGGGATCGTGGTAATTACAAAATCTGATCTCGCCGACGCCGAGTTGATCGAGCTGATCGAGATCGAAATATCGGAAATTCTGGAAGGCACGTCGCTCGAAGGCTCGCCAATGGTTGCGGTGTCAGCTGAGACTGGTGTCGGCTTGGATGATCTGCGCGGCATGATTACTGACTTTGCTCGAAACAAACCGGCGCGGCCCATTAACGAACGTCCAAGGCTCTTCATCGACCGAGCATTCAGCGTAGCCGGTTTTGGTGCGGTTGTGACTGGAACTCTTGATGGCGGGCAACTGAAGGTCGGCGACGAAGTCGCACTGCTTCCGTCTGGCGAAACCTGCCGCATCCGTGGATTGCAGAGCCACAAATCTCAGATCGATATCGCGGTTCCGCGCACACGAGTAGCGGTCAGCATCAGCGGTATTTCGCACACCGAGATTGAGCGCGGCGAAGCTCTAGTCAAGCGCGGCCAGTTTGATACCACGACGGTTTTCGACGCTTCGCTGAGGACGATTTCTGATGCCAAACGTCCTGTAAAACACAATCATCACGTCACCCTATACGGCGGCACATGGGAAGAACCCGCGACAGTCCGATTGCTCTCTCACGACGAGTTGAAGGCTGGCGAAACGGGCTGGGCTCAGATCAAACTGAGCAACCCTCGCCCGATAATCAAAGGCGACCGTTTCGTTATCCGTGACAGCAACGACACGCTAGGCGGCGGTGTTGCACTGATCACCAGCGCTCCTCGCCACCGACGCAATGATCCATCGGTCATCGAGCATTTGCACGTTTTGTCCGAAGGCCGCCCAAAGGATGTCATCGTCCACGCGCTAGACCAACTCGTAGTTGCCAACTGCATTCAAATTGCCGAAGCCGCGCACATGCTGACCAGCGATGTAGAAGCGGAGTTGTCCGAATTAACCGGTATGGAAGCCTTGATCCGTCTAACGGCAGGCGTGACACCTCTGTACATAACAAAATCAAACCAAGATTCGTTGCGGGCCCAAACGAGAGATGCGCTAACCGATTACCACAACAGATATCCCTTACGCCGCGGGATGCCGCGGCAAGAACTGCGGAATCGGCTACGGCTCGATTCGAGCGGGTTCGACGCTGTAGTCGATAACATCGTGAATGATGGTTTGATGTCGCAAGACGGCACCACTGTCAGGATGGCGGACCATGAAGTCACGTTCACTCCCACTCAGACGCAGGAATCGGATCGTTTTTTGGCTGTTCTGCGTGAGCATCGCTATTCTCCTCCCGCTTGGAACAAGATCGATGCCGAGTTGCTAAGCGCCCTTATCGACCGTCGCGAGGTTGTCAGCGCCGGGCCGGAGGTTGTCTTCGCCGCCGAGGTTTTCGACGAGATGCGAGACAAGATCATTGACTACTGCCAGATTAACGACGAGGTCTCTATCAACGACGTTCGGGAGTTGCTCGGGACCAGTAGGAAATACTCGCTCGCGCTCTTGGAGCAGTTGGATCGCGACAACGTGACCATGCGCGTCGGCGACATGAGGGTGTTGAGGTGATGGCATCGTCCGAAAAACTCACGTTGACCTTGCACGATCCGCCGTTCAAGGTTTCTAACCTCTCATCGCTGTTCCGGTCACTGCAAGCCGCGGTACGTGAAACCGCAGCCGCGGGCGAGCCAGTCGAGAGTTTGTTTTCGAACCAGCAAGGGCCTTTTCTGGTAGCGGATGTCGCTAACGGTGCCGATGGGAGGCTGACGATGTCGCTCTGGTTCGTCGACCGCGATAACCAACCTCTGGCGGATCGATCAGAGGAGACCTTCGTCAGCGCGATCACAGAGTTTGAACGCACGATACTGCGCGGTTCGCAACACACGTTTTGGGGTGCGCCAGCTTACCAATCAGAAATCCACGAAGATGATTCCCGCATGTTGCGGTTCATCGCGGTTTTGCGCGCCTTCCGCTCGGCGACGATTTCTTATGGTGACCGCAGCGTTGTTTTACGCGATGGCCTGTTCGCTTCCGAACGAGTCTGAGCGGCGGATCAACCGAGACCCATATCGGCGACTTCGTCTTCGTCGAATCCCCAAAAGTGTCCCACTTCGTGCCATACGGTTTTCAACACTTCTTCGTCCAAATCCTCGCGCGTGTTCACAGCCTCTTCGATCGGCTTTTGGAAAATCGTTATCTTCGAAGGGAATGTGGATACGTGCGACCCTCCATCTGCCAGCGAAACGCCCTCTGATAGCCCGAATAACGTCTCATCCCGGTGCAAACCGAGTTCGGCGAGTTGGTTGAGTGAAGGCTCGAGTTCGACAACGATATCGACGTTTTCGCTTTGCAGACGCTCGTAAAACTCAGGCGCCAACTGCTCAAGTGCGTCTAGAACGATACCGTCGAACTCCTCCGGCGAGACTCGATACGTCATCGTTGCCGTCAGTCGCGCGTCATGAAGACGCCTTTTCCCGGATCGCCTTTAATGCATCGACGTTAGGTTTATCCGGCCCGCTTTTTTCGTAGCCGGGGACTTCCAGATAGAACGGCACATCGGCGAACACAGGATGCGACATGATGTTCAGGAAGCCTTCCTCGCCGATAAGTCCTTCGCCGATGTTGTCGTGGCGGTCAACTGATGAGCCGCGCTCGCGCTTCGAGTCATTGGCATGAACTGAACGTAGCAGGTCGAGTCCGATCTCCCGGTCGAACTCTTCCATCGTTTCGTCAATCCCACCCTTGGTGGCGACGTCGTAGCCTGATGCCCAGACGTGCTGCGTGTCAAAGCAAGTAGCAACCCGAGGATTGTCGATGGCTTTGATGAGACTACCTAACTCCTCGAATTTCGATCCTATGTGGTCGCCGGAACCGGCGGATGTCTCGAGCATGAGCAAGGCTTTGCCCGGGGAGTTTTCGATGACTTGATTGACACCCTCAACAAAATGATCAAATACGGCTTCCAGGCCGGCGCCGCGGTGGCTTGCAGGATGGAACACCAACCGGAGTGCCCCCAAGCGCTGGGTCTCTGTCAACTCGGCAGTCAAGGATGCCCGGCTCTTTTCTACGAGTTCGGGATTAGGTGATCCGAGAGCCGTCAGGTATTTGGCGTGGACAATCGTGGGACCTAGTCCGGATTCCGCCATCTTGGCTCGGTAGCCCTGCAATGGCTTGTCTTTGATCGGTGGCACTCGCCACATCCTGGGTGATGCGGCAAAGATCTGCATGCACTCCGCGCCGATATCCTCAGCTCGCCTTATCGCCTTATCTACTCCACCACTGGTTGATACATGTGCGCCAATAAGCATCGGAAAACCGTCCGTTCCTCCAAATGACATGCGTCGATGGCTGAACACTCTCGACAATGAAAGTGTAACCCGCGAGAAGAAATTCGCAACGGGGTCTCAAAGGTTAACTAGTGCGGCGGCGCAGCCTCGGCAATCGGCGAGTGATGCGTTGCAAGGCACCTTCGTCCCAAGAGACCAGTACTTGAGCAGCGATGAAGATCGACGAATAAGTTCCTACGATGACACCGAGGAGCAGCACGATCAGGAAGTCGCGCAAACTCTGTCCGCCAAACAACAGCATTGCCATGATAACCGTGGCCGTCGTGATGCTAGTGCCCAATGAGCGGATGATCGATTCTCGGATCGAGGCGTTCACTGTCATTCGAAAATCTCGCGACGGAACCAGAAGGACGTTTTCTCGCACTCGGTCAAAAATGACGATGGTGTCGTTCACCGAATAGCCGATCACGGTCAGTATGCCAACGATGAAGATCGCGTTGACCTGCGCGTTGAACACCACTCCGAGAACTGCAAAGATACCTAACACAATCAGGACATCATGCACGAGTGCGATGACCGCCGAGATCGCATAGCGATACGATCCTGGCACGGTCCGGAACGCGTACATGATGTAGAGCATTACGAACAATGCCGCGACGGTAACAGCGATTATAGCGTTGCGAACCGTCCCTTCCGCAACCGACGAACCCACCGTGGCAGTCTCGAGCGTTATGGGTGTATCGCCCGTGATCTTCGTCAACTCGGCATCTACGACATTCTTGCCTTCGTTGCCTAAATCGTTGGTTCGCACGAAGTATTGGCCCTCGCCGAGGTCTTGTACGATCGCCTCGGGATGACCGCTTGCTACGAGGGCGTCGTTAACCGCGTCCGTACCGGGATCATTGGTGCCGAAGTCGTACGTCGAACTTGTGCCGGAGACAAAGTCGATACCGAGATTGAGTCCGGGCACGAACAGTAACACGACAGATACCACCGCTATCGTCGCCGATATCGGCAGGAATATCTTGCGTAGTGCTACAAAATCCATCGTTCTGTTTCCGAGCCGATTAGGACTGCGCTCCTGGGTCCGCCACCGGGACGAACACGCCGGAAGCCTTGCCAACGCCCGTGCGGGCAATGAGTCTCAACATCAACCGGCTGGCGAAGAACGCCGTGAACATGCTCAACAGCACGCCGATGCCGAGTGTCAACGCAAAGCCTTGCATAATGCTGGTGCTGAAGCGATCACCGAACCAGAACAGCACTACTGCGGTGATCACTGTAGAAATGTTGCCGTCTCTGATCGAGGGCCAGGCGCGATCGAATCCAGTGTTGAGCGCGGCGAGAAGGTCTCGACCCGCTCGTAACTCTTCCTTGGTCCTCTCGGCGATAAGGACGTTAGCGTCAACCGCAAAACCGAGAGACAAGATAATCGCTGCTGTGCCGGATAGCGTCATAGTGACCGGAACCAACTTGAAGATGCCTAGCAGCATCACGGTATAGGCTGCTAGCGACAGACTCGCTACAATACCGGGCACCTTGTAGTACGAGATCATGAAGATGACGAGGAGCACTAAGCCGATGCCGCCGGCAACTAGGCTACGCCGCAACGAATCGGCACCGAGGATCGCGTCTACACTGCGCTCCTCCGACAACTCCAACTCAGCCGGCAGGGCACCGGAGCGAAGTTGAATGGCTAGAGTGCGAACGCGCTCGGTTGTGAAGTCGCCGCCTGAGATGATCGCGCGGCCGTCGGCAATGCCTTGTCCGCCCTGCGTGTTGACGGTCGGGGCGACCAGTTCGACGTTGTCGAGATAAATCGCTAGGACGTCGCGGTTTCTTGCGACTCTCCCGGTTACCTCGAAGAACGCGTCTCTTCCGGATTCATTGAAGACGATTGTCACTACTGGCTCAGGCGGTGTGCCCTCGATTGACGGGAAGGCATCGTCGAGGTCTTCGGCGGAGATGTTAGTCGCTTGCTCAGTGAAGTACAGGGGCGATGCGCAACGCAGCAACAACCACTCGGTTTCGGACAATCCGTCGGGTGGCCATTCCTCTGCGGGTACATCGGCGGGGGGTACGATGGGGCCGCATTTACGTTCTCGGAACTCTAACTGCGCTGTCGATCCGATGAGTGCCTTAGCTTCTTGAACACCGCCTGATACGGTCCACTGCACAACATATCCAGGCGATCGGATCGATGCGAAGTTGCCGATGTCGGCGAGTTGGCGTGTCAAGTTTTCCACGTCCGATGGCAATATGTTGCCTTCGTCGTCAAAGGTGCGTTCCATCAACACGCCTTTGAATTCGGCCTCGAAATAGACGGCATCAACTTGCTGGAACCCGCCTGCTGCGTCGGTTGTGAAGAGGAGTGTGTCAGTTCCGTCGCTGACCACGACATCATCGAAGCCGGCGGCTTCAAACGCGGCTTGGACTTCCTCGGTTGTGGGTGCGACTCGTATTGGATCAGGCAGCTGAATCTGCTCATCTTCGGTTTCTGAATCTGGCGCGGCGTTCTCGCTGTCCGTTGCTGCATCGCCTTCGGATGCGGATGCATCGGCTTGGTCATCGGTTGCGATAGAGGTGGTTGGATCAATTTCGGGAACTGTGATCTCATATTCGAACGTGGCCCTGAGGGTAGCCGGATGCTTCTCTCGGAACTGCGTCAGCCAATCATCGGCATCGCGCCCCTCGAAGTCATCGAAAGTGACGATCATCGACGCGTCTTCGTTAACAAACACTTCAACGCCCGACTTGCCCAAGTCGGTTTCGAAGAATGCTTCCACATCTTCGGGTGTGTAGTCTGCGCCATCGATAGCGACGTTCAATGAAGATTCACTCTGGCCGGGTAGTTGGATCAGGATGCGATCTGGCGGATTGCCGAGGACCTGAACGGTCGGTTCGCTTACACCGAAGGCGTTGACGCGTCGTTCGATGATGGTGCGGATAGCTTCCACGTCTTCCGCTGTTGGAACTTCGCCTTCTGCGGGGATGATGTCGTAGATGAGGTGCGTTCCGCCTTGCAGGTCAAGACCGAGGCTCAATCCCAGGAAGGAGTCATCGTTGCCACGATCGAACTCGAAGTTGACGAGGGTGAAGTTGATGCGGGGAATAGAGATAACGACAGCGGCGATGATGACGAGCGCCGCTACGAAAATCAGACCTCTTAAGTCACGAGCCACGTGTAGTTAACCGATGTCGCGCAGGTGCCGCCGCAAACGCGCGCAACCTGGCGCGATGGGGTCTTTTTGCGGTTCGCTGTCCACTTTGAATCAGGTCTTGCCGAGCGGGTTTTCTGCAACTGCGCTATTGACAAAAATGACTTCGATACAACCCTCTGGATCGAAGCCTCAAACATCAAAGTATAGCACCGAGTGAATTCTCCTCCGCTCCTTGACGTGGGTCGATCAGCGGCTCTCAGCATCACGGTCTTGAGATTTGGTGCGGGTCTCAAGGTCGTATGCAAGTTCCGAGATGGAATGTCCCGGCGTGACCTCGCTCAACTTAGCCTTTGCGACAAGCAACTCCGGCGCAGAAGTTTCGGTATGAGGATGATCGTGATTTCCCTCGTCGTGATGCGCTTCGATGTTGTAATTGACATCGTGCAGATGCGTTTCGCCGGGTTCCGTCTCTTCGCCAACCTTTCTGAGACGCTCGTGTTCGAGGAGGTGATCCATGAACATGATGCCATTCAGGTGGTCGATTTCGTGCTCGATCGCTTGGGCGAGAAGCTCTTCGGTTGAAATCCGCCACTTCGATCCGTTTTCGTCGAGTGCCCGGGCAGTAATGCTCACTGATCTGCTCACGATCCCGACGTAACCGGGCATGGATAGACATCCCTCTTCAACCTCCCGCTGACCTTCGGTCTTTGTGATCTCTGGGTTTACCAACCAGTACGGCTCTTCTTCAGGAAGATGGAGAGCGATCACTCGTTTCAAGACGCCAACCTGGTTGGCTGCCAATCCAACTCCTTCCGCGTCGATCAGCGTTTCGACCATGTCCGCCGCCAATTTACGCACATCGTCGTCAATACGCCTGACCTTACGACATTTGCGCCGAAGTATCGGATCGGGAAAGATGCGTATTTCTCGAATAGCCATAGCGTTCTGGTTATGAGATTTTACTGCCAGAGGGGCAGGACGTCTGGAGATTTATGTCATCGCAAGTGGAGCTGGTGGCAGTCATTTCGTGTGTGTAGCAGGCGCGTGGAATTGCCGGTCGGGAGGTGTTTTGAACTAGGATGGGCAGGATGAGGTCTGATGGTTGGTGTTGGGTGTTTGGGGTGGGCATCCCCCTGCGTTCGCTTCGCTATGCGTCCCCCCTTCGCGGAGCGAAAGGGGAGAGATTCCTCGGCTTCGCTCGGAATGACAGCGCGGGGATCGGAATGACAGCGCGAGGGGATCGGAATTACAGGGCGAAGGGATCGGGATGGCGATAGTGCGTATATCGCGATTGCTGAGGCGTGCTAGTTCATCTCGATGGGATCTACGTCTACGGTCCAGCCGGGGCCGAGTGGGACTTGGTCTAGGATGGCGGCGGGCTGATCGGCTTTCAGTAGGATTTGCCAGCGGTATCGGCCGGCGCGGCGCGCGGGAAACGCCGGGGACGGGCCGGCTACATCGACGTTCATGTCGGTTTCACTTTCGAGGAAATCATCGAAACGAGTTCGAACGCTTCGGGCTTCCATCTCTGCATCGTTGCTGTCGAATGCACTGTATGACAGGCGAACGTATGACGAAAACGGTGGCAGGTCGAAGTAGTGTCGAGTCGCTATTTCCTGTTCGTAAAATCCGACGTAATCCTGTGCGGCGGCGGCGGTGATGGCGAAATGGTCGGGTTGAAAAGTCTGAATGATCGATAGGCCAGGCTTGTCAGCGCGTCCGGCTCGACCTGTGACTTGGGAGAGTATCTGAAACGTCCGCTCTGCCGACCTGAAGCTCGGGACCGCCAATCCGATGTCTGCGGCGATCACTCCGACGAGGGAAACGGTGGGGATATCCAATCCCTTGGCGACCATTTGGGTTCCGATGAGGATGTGATTGCCGTCGCTCTGAAACTCGTCGAGCAATCTCGTGTGCTCGGACGAATTGCGAGCGGTGTCAGAATCCCAGCGCAATATGGGCGTGTTGGGGAAAAATCCGCGCACTGCTTCTTCTACGCCCTCGGTGCCAGCCGCACGACGCGCGATGCCGGCACCGTCACAGTTTCGGCACTGCCTAGCCGCGCCGACGGAGTATCTGCAGTAGTGACACTGCAATCGGCTACCCCTTCCCTGACGCGGATTTCGATGCAACGTCAGTGGTGTTTGGCAGTTTGGACAGGTGCGGATCGTGCCGCACGATAGACACTGGACGAAGGACGCGCTGCCGCGTCGATTGATGAAGAGGATCGACTTCTCACCGCGTTCAACGTTCTCGCTGAGAGCCTCGAGCAATTGACGACTGAGCATCTCACGATGACCATCTTGAATCTCGATCCGCATGTCTACGATCCGCGACTCGGCGTATCCGGAAGTTTGGCGGAGTAAACCCCCTTTAATTCCCCCTTGAGCATCAAGGGGGAGGGACGGTCGCGACATGCCCAGCGCCTCGTTGATGCGGCGCGGAAGTTGCAGGAGAGTGATCGGAACGGAAGTATTTGGGGCGGTTGCTCGCTGATATGTGCCGATATCTGGCGTCGCACTACCGAGCACCAACGCCGCTCCGGAAAGTTCGCAAAGCTTATCAGCTACGTCACGGGCGTGGTACCTGGGTGCGCGGTCGCTTTGTTTGAACGTCCATTCGTGCTCTTCGTCAATGACCACCAACCCGAGGTTTTCGACCGGTGCGAAGATGCTTGAGCGAGAACCGATAACGACGTTGTACCTGCCGTTTCTGATTTGATGCCACTGATCGAACCGTTGACCCATCGTGAGTCCGGAGTGCTGGAGCGCTATTTGACCGGGGAATCTACTGGCAAAACGTTGCAGCGTCTGCGGTGTCATGGCGATCTCTGGCACCATGATTATTGCGCGCCTGCCTTCCGCGACGCACTTCTCGACGGCGCGCAGGTAAACCTCTGTTTTGCCGCTACCTGTGACGCCAAACAGTAAGAAAATATCGCGCTTACCTGATGCTTCAGACTGATCGATGCTGGCAGATATCGCGTCTATTGCATCTCTCTGTTCCGGCGTCAATTCATGACTGATCGCGTCCTGCACCGCGTAGTCTGCTAGCGGGTCCCGTTCAACTCGGACCTGCATCACTTCGGCCACGCCATCGTCGATTATTGCCCTAACTATGTGATTGCCGAAGCGTTTCGAAAGATCGGCGCGGACGACAGGGTTCGGGGTTGAAGCGAGATACCGGGCAAGCTCCACCCGTCGATGAGCGCGACGTTCCAGGTATCGCTCTACCGCTTTTCCCACATCAACATCATCGGACATCTTGATGTGCGCTTTGAAGACTGCGCTGGCACGCGGGCGTTCCCAAATCGATTCCTCGATCACGATCCCGTTCCGCACCAATGCATCAAGGTGTCTTTCCTTATACCTGCCGATCTGCCTTACAAGTCGGTCGCGGCGGACTCGGCCGGTATCCGGAATCTCGTGCAGAACTTCGCGTTGTTCGCTGGTAATCGCGAAGCCAGTCAGGATGTCATCAACTCGTTCCGCCAGTTCGCCGCGTGAAACCCAGATGTGAAGTTGCTGGTTGGCACCAGGCGGCAACATCGCCACGCAAGCGCGAAAGATGTTCGTCCGATAGTAGTCGGCTATCCAAATCGCAGTTTCGAGGAGATGTTGCGAGATGAACGGACCGTCATCGACAACGCTGTCGATTTCACGGACGTTATCGGTGTCGCAGGTCTCGGATACTGAAATAACTATCCCTTGGATGGGGCGATAGCCGAACGGCACCCAAAGCAGATCTCCCGGTTGAACGGTTGTGCCTTCGGGAACTGCGTATGTGTACGTGCGAAGTCGATCCCTATCGGAGAAGTCAACTGCTACCTCGACGAACATGTTTAATGCGCCCCTATCGACGCAGAAAGGATAGCGCGGCACGTTACGGGTGGTTCCCGCATGAAACTAAGGTTAGTTGGCGAAGGTAAATGGTTACCAACGCCTGAGGATGGACGTTCCGTCCGCTGAAGCGCCGGCCTTCGCCGGAATGACGGGAGTGGTCAGCGTCGTTCCTTGATGCGAGCGTGACGGCCGGTAAGTCCGCGCAGGTAGTAGAGGCGCGAACGTCGAACCTTGCCGCGGCGGGTAACCTTGACAGATTCGAGCAGTGGGCTGTGGTACGGAACAATGCGCTCCACGCCGATGCCATACGAGACGCGTCGGACCTTGAAAGTCGAACCTGGGTTCGGGATCTTATCGTTGCGGTACCGACCGGCAATCACGTTCCCCTGGAAAGCCTGCACACGCGTACGGTCGCCTTCGCGAATGACCATGTTTACAGTGACGGTATCGCCCGGCTGAAACTCGTCGATTTGCGCCTTCGGGCGGGTTTTGAGCATCTCAGTCGGATTCATGGCGTTACTATTCCTGCGACAACGGTTGTCTTGGCTGTTGTTGGTCGGCACACCGTTCAAAGCGGATACGCGCATAGATGAATCTAGGTATGTGCGCCAAACATTTAAGTATATTTCACCGCTTCGGAGGTTCAGCGGGCGGTGTCGCGCAACCCATCATCCGTCCGACAGCTGAGCCAGTTCTTCGCCGCGTTGAAACGCAGCTAATACTGCCTCAATCGATGCGTTGCGAAATCCGCTGGCTTCCAGTGCTTGCAGCGCAGCGGCTGTCGTTCCTCCGGGCGAAGTCACCATATTCCGCAGTTCTGCAGGATGCTTGCCGGTCTGTTTCGCCAACGCCGCGCTGCCCAACACCATTTGGATCGCCAACTCACGAGCATCGGCGTTCGTCATTCCAAGCTGTACCGCCCCGTCGATCAGTGCTTCGATGAAGACGAAGACGTAGGCCGGCCCGCTCGCGCTCAGCGCGGTCGCGATGTCGACGAGTTTTTCGTCCTCGAAGTAGACCTGTACCCCGAATGATGAGAGCATTTTAGCTGCGAATTCTCGCATCTCGAGCGAGACGGTTGGCGATGCGGTCCACGCGGTTGCGCCGACACCGACTTGGCTGGGCGTGTTTGCCATGATCCGGATCAGGCGGTCGCAACCGATCTGGTCGATGATCGTTTTGGCTTGAACGCCAGCCATTATTGACATAAACGTGACGCGATCCGATTCTTTAGCCACGTTGGAGATTTCATCGGCAACTTCGGCAAGTTGCTGAGGTTTTACGGCAAGAACGGCAAGTTCAGCGGCAAGTACCGCGTTGACGTTGTTCGCCGCGACAGTGACGCCGTACGTGTTGGCGAGATACAAAGCGCGTTCAGGTATCGGCTCGCTGACGACGATATTGACATCGAGTGCGGCCTCTCTCATGCCGGAGATGATCGCCTCCGCCATGACACCTCCGCCTATGAATGAAACGTTCATTGCTGATGTACTCGCAGGGATTCGCTGCCCAAAAGTAAAAGACGCACCCGCTATCGAGGGTTTGGCACCGTGTTGTCGATTATATGGTTCGCAACTCTCGCCCCATTCCGATTCGCTGCATGATTCAGTTCATCGCCAGTCTCAGTTCGCGCGTTGTATGATTGCGTACTCCATACTCGTTGGCTGACTGCCGACGCCGACCTAAGCCTGACACGCCATTTGAACCGGTTGTCGGGTGTTTTCGCGCGTTCAGGCTGTCTAACTCGCATGGATCACAGTATGCCGCAGATAATCGTCGAAGACCTAGTGAAACGCTTCCGTATCTCTGAACGTGATGCCGGGGTTTGGGGCGCTATACGTGGCATTGTCCGTCGTCGATACCATACGGTGGACGCGCTGGACGGCGTGAGTTTTTCGATCGAACCGGGAGAGTTGGTCGGTTACATCGGCCCGAACGGCGCCGGAAAATCGACGACCGTCAAGGTGATGTCCGGCATCCTCGTTCCGGATGCTGGGCGTTGCGAAATCTTGGGGCGCGTGCCTTGGCGGAAGCGCACGGAACACGTGAGTCGGATCGGTGTCGTGTTCGGACAGCGCACCCAACTCTGGTGGGATTTACCAGTGATCGAATCGTTCGATCTTCTGC
The DNA here is from genome assembly GCA_034423055.1 of Dehalococcoidia bacterium. Lineage (GTDB taxonomy): Bacteria > Chloroflexota > Dehalococcoidia > Lucifugimonadales > Lucifugimonadaceae > Bin127. The sequence continues at coordinate 57,793 of DAOUJE010000044.1, forward strand.
GAGACATCTATCGCATTCCGCGCACGGAATACGCGACGAACCGCGACGCGTTCATCGACGTGTTGAATATCGAGTCCTGCTTGGATGTTCCGGTGCGTCAGCTGAGCTTGGGGCAAAGAATGCGTTGCGACCTAGCCGCGGCGTTGCTTCACTCTCCCGACATCCTTTTCCTCGATGAACCGACGATTGGCATGGACGCGGTATCGAAGCTCGCGTTCCGAGAATTCATCAAACAGTTCAATCAGGAACGCGGCACCACTGTCATATTGACGACCCACGACATGGATGATATCGAAGTCATCTGCGACCGAGTAATGATCATCAGCGATGGCAAGATCGTTTCCGACGGAACCCTTGATGAATTACGACGGCGGGTGTCATTGGAACGTCGGTTGGTAGTCGAATTGGTCGATAACGTCAATGAGCCCACTATCCATCCCCTTGCCAACCTCGCAAGTCGCGACGGTAAGCGAATTCACATCCAGTTCGACCCACACCAGATTTCCGCGGCGGATCTGATAGCACACGCTACATCTCAGAATCAGGTTCAGGACCTTTTCGTGGAGAATCCACAGATCGAGGAGACGATCGCCCGCATCTATGAGGATCAGGGGACTTGATCAGCTACTGGGCAATCGTCAGTGCTCGGTTCAGGAGCCTGCTGCAGTACCGGTCCGCCGCTTTGGCAGGACTCGTGACGCAGATCGTCTGGGGCATGATCCGAGTCATGATCTTCCAGGCTTTCTACAGTTCGACGAACGCTGAGCAGCCGATGAGCGGCAGCGATGTAGAGACCTACATCTGGCTTGGTCAGGCATTTCTCGCGGCATTGCCTTGGAACATAGATACAGATTTGCGCTCATTGATCAGGTCTGGCGGCATCGGTTATGAGTTGATACGGCCTGTCGATCTCTATTCGTACTGGCTCAGTCGCGCACTCTCTTGGCGAACCGCGCCGATGCTGATGCGTGCGATTCCGTTGCTGATATTCGCGTTTGTCGTCATGGGCATGTCGCCGCCGGTTTCTTGGGCCGCGGCTGCGGCATTCTTTGTCTCGATGTGTGCCGCGATCCTGTTGAGCAGCGCGATCACGACGTTTTTGAACGTGACTATGTTATGGACGATTACCGGGGACGGTGTCACGCAGATGACGTTCGGCCTGGTTTTGATTTTTTCTGGCATGCTGGTACCGCTTCCGCTCTACCCTGATTGGTCGCAGCCGATCATCAACGCGATGCCATTCAGAGGTCTTGTCGATACTCCCTATCGGCTCTACCTCGGACACATCCCGGTTTCGGAGTTTCCTCAACACCTCGCACATCAGCTGGCATGGATCGTTGCGTTCGTGATTGCCGGGCGCATCGCGATGGCGAGAGCGTTACGTCGTGTCGTGGTGCAAGGGGGTTGATAATGCTGGACAGTCTTTTCGTTTACAGGCGGTTTCTCACCGTTTCCCTTCGGGCGCAGATGCAATACAAAGCGTCGTTCCTGATGCAGCTCGGTGGCCGCTTGATCATCACTGCTGGGGAGTTCATGGCGATTCTTGTACTTTTCGATCGATTCGATTCGCTCATCGGATGGAACGTCTACCAAGTCGCATTCATCTACGGCATCGTCAACATCTCCTTCGCCGTGGCTGATGCAATGACTACGGGCTTCGATCTGTTCGGTGACATGGTCAAGACTGGCGATTTCGATCGCATCCTGATTCGTCCACGATCTACCGCGTTACAACTAGCCGGGCAGGAACTGACTTTGCGACGCATCAGCCGGTTGACGCCGGGGCTGGTAGCGCTGACATGGGCAGCAATGAATCTCGACCTGAATTGGACCTTTGCCAACGCTTCGTTGTTGACGCTTTCGGTCGCGGGCGGAGCGTCGTTGTTCGCCGGGTTAATCGTGTTGCAGGCGACCATCGCATTCTGGACCACCGAAACGTTGGAGATGATGAACACATTGACCTACGGCGGTGTCGAAACAACGCAGTATCCGATCAACATCTACCGTCCGTGGTTCCGCAACTTCTTCACTTTTGGGATACCGCTGGCGACCGTGAGTTACTTTCCCGCGCTGGCTATCATGGGTGTCTCAGACCCGCTGGGGACACCGATTTGGTTCCAATACTCGGCACCAGTCATTGGAATCGCATTCCTCATCGCCTCGCTCCAAGTCTGGAGGATTGGAGTGAGGCACTACCTTTCGACGGGGAGTTGAATCTAAACCCCCTTGTATTCCCCTTCAGGCATACGCATGATGCAAAAATCAGGTTGTGTCGTCATGTCAACATTGGAGTGGATCCTGTTGCCTGGCAGGCCACCCTCGGTCATGTCATTCTGAACGGAACCTCCTGCCATGTCATTCTGAACGGAACCTCCTGCCATGTCATTCTGAACGGAGCGCAGCGGAGTGAAGAATCTCGTACGGCATCCCCAGGACGACTTTATGAGATTCCTCGCTGCGCTCGGAATGACAGCGCGAGGCGCTCGGAATGACAGACTGCCGGTCGCGTAATTTCGCATCACGCGTGGCATTAAGGGGGAGGACATGGTGGTCACCCCTCTGGATTCCGGCTTTCGCTGGAATGACGCAGATGCTAGGCGATGCCTCGCCGCGTTGCCAAGGCAACTGCGAGTTTGATGGCTTCAACCATGCTGGTGGATTGGGCCATATTCTTGCCGGCGATGTCGAAAGCTGTGCCGTGGTCAACCGACGTGCGAATGAACGGGATTCCGAGATTCACCGATACCGACTCCTCGAATCCATGAACTTTGATGGGAATGTGTCCTTGATCGTGGTACATCACCACGACGACGTCATACATGCCGTCGATAGCTTGATTGAATACGGAATCCGCTGGGTGAGGGCCTGTAGCATCAATGCCTTCAGAGCGGGCTAACTCGATCGCTGGGTAAATCTCTTTGGCTTCGGTGTCGCCGATAAGACCGTTGTCGCTTGCGTGAGGGTTGAGTGCGGCGACTGCGATCCGCGGGTTTCGAAAGCCCCAACGTTTGAAGTGTTCGTCAGTTATCCGAACCGCCGTGACAACGTTCTCAGTTGTGACAAATGCACACGCTTCAGGTAACGACTTGTGCGTCGATAAGTGCATGCAGCGCAAGATACCGCTCACGAGCATCGTGTAAACGTTCGCGCTATGGGTGAGGCGCTTGAAGACCTCTTGGTGCCCGAGGTCGTCTGTGCCCGAAATCTGCCAAGATTCCTTGTTGACGGGAGCTGTGACCATGGCATCGATTTCGCCTGCCAAGCACATCTTCGCGGATGTCTCTACCCACTCGTGGGACGCTCGCCCCGAATCGGCGGAGTGCTTGCCCTGCGGAAATTCAACGCCCTCGTAGGCGCCGACACTCAACACCGACACGACCTCAGCGGAATCGGGCGTTTCTGCAGGTTCAGCGATGCGTTCTACCGGGATGTCTGTCCCTGTTTCAGCCACTGCTTGGCGCACAGATTTCTCGGTGCCAACGACGAACATACGCGCCGAATCGTTGATCTCGGGATCGGCAAGTGCTTTTACAACCACTTCGGGGCCAATGCCCGAAGGGTCGCCCAAAGTAAGGGCCAAGAGCGGTTTGACGCTGTTCATCTTCCGACCTCGGCTCTGTGAATCAATCTGCTCGTCGTTCGTCGGTACCTGTTATCAGCACTTGCTGTAGCCGCAGGTGTAGCACTTCATGCAACCTTCTTCGTACGCTATTCTCGGATCGAAGCATTCGGGGCAGGTCTCCGACATGATGTGCGTGCTCTTGCCGACGTTGCTTTCGTGTTCGCCAGATTTTGGCATACCGATCTGGTTTGAACTCGGAGGCTGGAGCAATGCGGTTTGTGCCGGATCCGTACCAGGTGCCAAACTTCCTCTCGGCGGAGACGATGAGTGTTCGAGCATCACCTTAGCGATGGCGTCCGGTACCGACAGAATCTGCCGGCCGCGGTCCCATACCGGTGAGTCGACAATGTTGATCAGTTGGTCGATCACATCATCTGGAGACACGCCCGTTCTCAGTCCCAGCGAGATCATACGAGAAAGAGCCTCAGCCATCGCGCTGTCGTTTCCACCTGCTTTGCCATGGTTGGTAAAGACCTCGAACGGGAGACCTTCGCTAGTGAATGACAACGTGACGTAGATCTTGCCGCGGCCGGTTTCGACCTGCACTGTCTTCGACTCAAGCACTGGAGGGCGTGGCTGTCGGTGCACGTACGCTACCGCACCGTTTTCGGCTGGCTCGATGCTCGTATCTGCGCTGGCATCGGCATTCTCATTTGTGCCTTTGGTCAAAACCTCTTTTTCGCGACTGCCTGCGCGGTATACGGTGATGCCTTTGCATCGCGTCTCCCACGCCAACTTGTATGCCTCCTCGACATCCGCTTTGGTAGCTTCGTTCGGGAAGTTGATGGTTTTGGAGATGCCCGCATCGACGCTCTCTTGGAAAGCCGCTTGCATCAGAACGTGATCGCTCGGGGCGATGTCGGCGGCAACGTGGAACAACTCCTTGATGTCCGCGTCCACATCGTCACGGTCTTGCAGCGAATCGCCGTTCGCTAGAGCGTCCAAAAGATCCTTGCTGTAGCAGTCGCGCTCTCTCACAACCCTCTCGAAGTTCGAGTCGGCGTAGATCAGCGTGGTTCCGCCGCCGAGGATGTTTTGCTTTCTGAACGCGAGCGAGAAGATCGGCTCGATGCCGCTTGAGCATCCGGCGATCATCGAAATCGTGCCGGTAGGAGCTACTGTCAACCTGCAAGCGTTCCTCATGCGCGGATATGATTCGCCGTTCTCGTGCCAAGAACCGTACGGGCCGCGAATCTCAGCCAAGTTCGCAGACGCCGTGTCTGACTGTTCCTTGATATAGCGCATGACGTCGCGTCCGATGACAACCGCTTCGGGACTGTCGTATGGGATACCAAGAGCAACAAGCATGTCGGCAAAACCCATGACGCCCAGTCCGATCTTGCGCGTCTGGAGGTTCATTTCCCTGATTTCAGGGATCGCGTACTCGTTGACATCGATCGTGTTGTCCAAGAAATGAACAGCCAACCGAATCGTCTCACCCATGCGGTCCCAGTCGATGCCTGGGAGCTTGTTCAGGGTGTGTGCCTGCATTCCGGCGTACTCGGGTCGAAGCAGATCAAGCTGCGCCGGACTGCGTTCTATGATGCCGGTGGCTACCTTGCCGACAACGAAATTCGATAGATTTATCGAACCTAGATTGCAGGACTCATACGGCAGCAACGGCTGTTCTCCGCACGGGTTGGTAGCGGTAATCAATCCGAGATCCAGAACCGGGCTGTTTCGATTCACCTCATCGAGGAAGATCATGCCAGGCTCACCGTTGAGCCATGCGCCATCAATGATCTTGTCGAACACTTCTCGAGCGTCCTGGCGACCGACTTCGACCTTATTGCTACCGGGATCGGCAGGGTTCTCGCGGAAGTAAAGCGGGTAGTCTCTACCCCCCACAACGGCGCGCATAAATTCATCCGATACCCCGACCGAGATGTTGAAGTTGTGAATCTCTCCCTCAACGCTTTTGCAGGCTATGAACTCGAGAATGTCGGGATGATGAACATCCATGACGGCCATGTTGGCACCGTCGCGTTTTCCGCCTTGTGTCACCAGCCTGGAAGTAGCAGACAAGTAGCGCAGCGTCTCGACTGGGCCACAAGCTTTGCCATGCGTCGTGGAGATCGACGATCCTTTAGGCCTTAGATCGGAGAGCGCAAACCCGGTGCCACCGCCGAACTTCTGCACCATAGCCTGATCGTGCGACGCACGCGTTATACCTTCCATCGTGTCCGTTAAAGGTAGAACGAAGCACGCCGAGAGTGTGCCCTGACCAGTGCCCGCGTTCATAAGCGTCGGTGAGTTGGGCAGGAAGTCCAGACTCGCCATCATCTGATAGAAACGGTCTGCGATCTGATCGACTCGGTCCGGTGTCGCTCCGTAGAGCGTGTCTCCTTTGGCGATAGCGTGCGCGACCCGCTGAAACATGCCCTGCGCGTCTTCCGTGACTCTGTCGTTACGGTCCCGCACGAAGTAGCGCTTCTCCAATATCACCTCGGCGTTTTCAGAAATCTCCGCCGGCATGAACCCATCATCAGGAATGTCAAGAGTCCGTGTCTCGATCGTCGCCTTAGCCATGTATGTCTCCCATTTTGGTCACTGATTGATTGGGATCAATCAGTGACGGGTAATTGATAGTTACGAAGCCGCCGTCGCCTTTGAGCGATTTCGACGGTTTGAGTGCCGGATCGCTGGCCTTAATGGACTGGGCAACAAGGTGCCTTGCAGATCGGATGCTTCCGAAGCGGCACGGCCTAGCATGTCAACCTCAGCAGCGAATCGTTCCGGGTCTTCGAAGTCGTTGTAAACCGACGCAAACCGCAGATATGCAACATCGTCAAGCATTTTCAAATGGTTAAGAACCATCTCGCCTATGATCCCGGATTCGATTCGGTCGCGTCCTTCGTTGACAGCTCGTTGTTGGATCTCTTCCACAATCTCTTCGATCGCGCCTACTGGCAGATACCTTTTGGCACACGCTATCCGAATGCTTCTCGTCAGTTTCTCTGTCGAAAATGCCTCTAATTTGCCGCTCCGCTTTGCAACCATCAACCGTGTATTGTACACACGTTCTAACGTTGTGAAGCGAACCGAACAGTCGGCGCACTCGCGGCGACGGCGAACCAAGTCGTCTCTGACACGCGTGTCGAGGACGCGAGTTTCCGGATGTCTACAGTCTGGACAGTGCATCACGATCTGGCTCCTGGCTCTCGCAGGATGCCGATCCTAGTTCCCATTCCTATCGTCGAAGCACCACATCTAGTGCTCGTAGCGAAAAATATACTACATGCCCGATGTCACGCGCACAGATTTTTATCTGCAATTTACAAGGAATTGCGACAATCACGCGTTCGATCTTCAACGATGATTCGAGCCGCTGGTATGAGCGTCAACTACGATTCCGATTGCTGAAACTGAAACAGAGTGCGTGAATCGTAAGACTTAGCGTACGGGATTACCGGTCCTTGATAAAACGCTGATACTCGCGTTCTATCGACCGATGCGAAGGCGGGACATTCAAATTGCTACTGTCTTCAAGGGCGGCTCTGGCTTTTTGCGCCCGTTCTTCACCGTACGCGTCAACACCCGAAATATCTTCGAATCCGGTTGCGATGATGGTGATCTTCAACTCGTTCTCCATCCGGAGGTCTTGAGTCGTGCCAAAAATGATCTCCGCGTCAGGATGGACCTGCTCTTTCACGGTCTCCGAGATCTTTCGAACTTCCGCCATCATCAAATCGGGACCGCTAGTGATGTTGAACAGTACTCCCGTAGCACCGTCGATCTTGACTTCCAGCAAGGGTGAACTGAGGGCCGACGTTATCGCGGCGTTCGTGCGATCAATTCCGTTTCCCTTGCCGATCGCCATCCACGCGGGACCAGCGTCCCGCATCACCGTCCTAAGGTCCGCGAAATCTAAATTGATCTCGCCAGGAAGCAACAGCAAGTCGGTGATCGACTGGATGCCCTGCCGCAAAACCTCGTCCGCCATCCGAAACGCTACCTCAACCGATGTGTCAGGCGCCGATACTAGAAGCAACCGTTCGTTCGGAATCACGATCATCGTATCGACTTCTTCGGCCAGGCGGTTCAAACCCTCAGCAGCTTGTTGGTCCCGCTGATACCCCTCGAAGGGAAACGGTTTAGTGACCACGCCGATCGTCAAGCAACCAAGTTCACGCTTAGCGATGTTCGCCACTACCGGCGCACCGCCGGTGCCAGTGCCACCACCCATCCCGGCAGCTATGAAAACCAGATCCGCGCCACTTAAAACATCGCGTATCTCTTCGCGGCTATCAAAGAAACACTCTCGTCCGATCTGAGGATTCCCGCCGACACCGAGTCCGCCGGCGATACGATCGCCGACGCGCAACCGTATCGACGCTTCAGTGTACGCGAGCGCTTGTGCATCAGTGTTCGCTGCGATGTACTCGACGCTCGGTATCCGACTTCGGTACATGCGTGTAAGCGCGTTTGAGCCGCCGCCGCCAACGCCTACAACCTTGATGTTGACCGACGGATTGCGCCTGCGCCTGATTGACGTTGATAACGTGGTTGTCAACTTGAACTGATGCGCCCTTCGACACGCGAGCAACCACTCAATAAGCCTACGTGCTAATAGCGTAGCGACACGCGCTTCGTAGCCGCTCAACTTAACTTTACACTTACAGCGCTTGCTGTTGAAGGGCGTGAAATTCAGTCACGCCTGCACTCACGCGTCAGACTCGCCTGTTGATCCGCGCTTATCGCGGATGCCTATCGACCGAGCAGAGAGCGTATCTTGGCACCAACACCAGCCGGCTCGCGATCGCCCCGCGCAGGTTCCTCATCATCTTCTGAAATAGTAGTGTGCAGTATCGTTATCGGTTTGCGTTCGACATGGTTGTCGCGGTCGATACGGTCCAAAGCCCTCAGGCCCATACAGATGGCGCCTGACATCGACGGGTCGCTGACATCATCAGGCAGACTCTTGATGCCCATCGGTTTGCGAACTTCAACGCGGCCCCGCAGCCCCATGGTGACCTTCGCAAATGTGGTGAGCCCCGTCAATTTGGCACCGCCGCCAGTGAATACCACTGTGAGGAAATCGGTGTCGGGAAGATTCGGGACTTGCGATATCCGCGACTTGTACATCGTCATCGTCTCGGCGGCTCGTTCCTTGAGCAAGTTGGATACCGATACTCGTGTAAGTGAACGTTCAACGTCGATGAGTGAGCGCTCAACATCGATTACCCGTTCCGAACCCGTAAGCGCCGTCGGGTCGATCTCATCATCGAAGCCGATCGCATCACCGACGAGAGTGCCGGCGGCAAGCTTCACCGCTTCTGCGTTCTCGAAGGGTAGCTCGTATGCGTACGAGATGTCGTTGGTGAAATGGAATCCGCCGATCGGCAAAGAGCTGAACACCGCGGCCCTGCCGTGGTTGTAAATCGCGATCTCAGTATCGCTCCCTCCGATGTCGATCAGCACCACGCCCGCGTCGCGCTCGTACGCGCTCAACAAGTACTCGGATTCCGCTACTAGTGTCGAACCACCATGGATCGGTGTCACCCCTGCACTTTCAACCGCGCCGAACACGGTACGGTAATGCTCCATATCAGAGACAACCAACAATGCTTGGACTTCCAAGCTCTCTGGATGCATACCCACTGGCGGCTTGCGGAACTCGGTGCCGTCGTCGACGCGATAAGCTGTTGGCGTCGCGTAGAGGAGATGGTCCGTTGCCTCGATCCGTTCGTTGGCAGCCAAACGAACCGCCTGCACAATATCCTCCTCGGTCACTCCGGCTGCGAAATCGAAACCGCTGACTCGACCCCATCCCGAATATGAATCGACGTGTTTCCCGCCAAAGCCGACGTACGCCTTGTTGAACTTCAGGGAGCACTGATTCGACACCTCTTCCACTGACGTTCGGACCGCCGCGGTCGCCTCGTTCCGATTCATGACATCGCCATCGTGTATCGATTCGCTCGGTAAAACGTCGATCGCCAAAATCTCCGGCTCGTTGTAGTTGTCCCGGCGGATAACTACACTGCAAACCTTACTGCTACCGACGTCGATTGCTAGTCGAATATCTTCGTTGTACATCTGGCTCGATGCTCCTTCAATCTATGAATCCTTGCAACGTAGTTGCTTTTCAGATACGGCTCGCTACTCGAAGTTTGGCACTACGGCTGCGTGGGTTGGCATTAACCTCCGACACCGTCGGTGTCAGCACCCCTCTTATCACCGGCTTAAGCGTGGGAGTGTGGTTGCAAGTGCAGAGGGGCGATTGCCTCCCCTCCGAATCGCAGATGCAATCCGACGCCGCGGCGCGAAAGAAGTTTTTCACTATCCGGTCTTCTAATGAATGGTACGAAATCACAACTATCCTTCCACCCGTTCCTGTTACATTTACTGCCTGTTCCAAGCCTGCCTTCAGCGCAACCATCTCATCGTTGACCGCGATCCTCAGCGCTTGAAATGTCTGAGTGGCTGAGTGGATCCCTCGGCGACCGCGCCGCTTGACCGATGAGACGATATCCGCAAGTTGCAATGCATTCTGGACTGGCCGGTTCTTGACGATCGCCGATGCGATGCGACGTGAAGCACGTTCATCCCCGTAGCGATAGATGATGTCTCCGAGCTCGCGTTCTGGATATTGATTCACTATCTTGTTGGCATCCAGACCGCCGTCATTTGAAAACCTCATGTCGAGTGGATCGGAACGGCGGAACGAAAAACCGCGCGACTCGCGGTCCAACTGCAACGATGACACGCCGAGGTCCATCAACACTCCGTGAACTGGAGCGAAATCGTAACGCGTTGCAATCGCCTGCATCTCTGCAAAGTTTTCGTTCACGATCCGCACCAATGAGCCGAATTCTTCGAGACGTTTTTGAGCCGAAGCTACAGCTTCTGGGTCCGCATCGATGCCGATCAGCTGCCCGCCTGGCGATGAGATATGCAATATCGCTCTGGCGTGTCCCCCTTCACCCAACGTCGCATCGATATAGCGTCCGCCAGGAATTACTTGCAAGGCATCCAAAACCTCGGATAGCATCACAGGTTCATGGAAATCCGGATGATTTCCTGACTGGTTCCCGCTCATTTCAGTCACGGTCAATTGGTGATTTACAACCATTCGGCTGTATCAAGATCGATCAAAGGCGGCGCAGATTTGACCTCAGCACCCAATCCGGCACTACGATTTGGAGCGCGCAAACCGATTGGGGTATTGTTTCCCTTCGAGATTCTAGGATTCGGCTTTTAGGTGATTCCACACGCGTCGCCGCGTTTACGTCGCAATATCATGGTGTGTAAAGCGCAAACCAAACATCAAGGCAATCCATGGCTAGAGGTATAAGATACGCAGTCCTCACCAGCAGCGATTCCGGGCACGCTGGCGAACGGCAAGACATCGGCGGTGATGCCATCGTAGATGTAATGGACAGCAAAGGCCACGTGCTAGCGCAAAGGTCCTTGTTGCCTGACGACCTCGACAGCTTGACGGGGCAACTTCAAGAATGGTCCGACGACGTAGATGTCGATCTGATTTTGACTACTGGGGGAACCGGCTTGGCACCACGCGACATCATGCCCGAAGCCACTTTATCTGTAATCGACTACCAAGTTCCGGGCATGGCTGAAGCTATGCGCGCGGCATCTTTGCAGATAACGAATATGGCCATGCTGTCTCGCGCTGTAGTCGGAGTCGCGAACCGAACGTTGATCGTAAACCTTCCGGGCAACCCTAAAGGTGCCATCGAGACTCTCCACATCGTGCTTCCCGTACTGCCACACGCGATTGAAATCATGTGCGACACCCGCCGCGGCGACCATCCGATCCATCCAGATACTCATTCCCACTAACTCGTCCGCTGAACCGTCGTGAAGTTTCACGTAGTAACACTCTTTCCCGAGATGTTTGAAGGTCCGCTGACGTCAAGCATCATCGGACGGGCAATCGCAAACAACACCATCGAATTTGACTTTGTCAACCCGCGCGACTTCGCCACGGACAGACATCGCTCAGTTGACGCCCCACCGTACGGCGGCGGTCCCGGGATGGTGATGATGCCAGCGCCGCTCGCAAAAGCCGTCGATTCCATCAACCGCGAATACTCACCAAATGCACATCCGACGACGATGTTGATGTCGCCACAGGGCAGCCCGATGACGCATCAACTGGCGCAACACTTCTCGAAGATCGATGCCTTGACGCTGGTCTGTGGACACTACGAAGGCGTCGACGAGCGCTTCATTGAAGAGTGCATCGACATCGAAGTTAGTGTCGGCGATTTCGTGATGACTGGAGGCGAGATTCCGGCGATGGCCGTCATCGACGCGGTTGCGCGACTAGTCCCTGCCGTGTTGGGCGATTCGGAATCTACGGAAGAAGAATCGTTTTCGAATCAGATCGGCGGGATATTGGAAGGCCCCGTCTACACGCGTCCTGCGGTGTTCCGAGGACGTCGGGTTCCTGATGTGCTGCTGAACGGCAACCGACACGAGGTCGAACGTTATCGCAAGAGAATCGCTGCTGAACGCACAATGGCTCGGAGACCCGATTTGATGCAAGGTTGGGGACCTGAGACCGAATAAACTACGAAGATTTCAATCCTTCAAGTTCCGCGGCAAATCCAACGGATCAGCATCAATTTCCACGATTTTGTCGCGCGATTTAGTCCCTATCATAATTCGAATCTTCGATTTCGGCACTTTGAACGCCTCGGATATCAGCTTGATCATCGCTTCATTCGCGGCATTGCTCACTGGTGCCGCTTTGACTCTTACCTCCAACGCACCGCTCTCCCGGTCTCGAGCAACGATTCGAGATTCCGACGAGCGCGGCTTTAGCTGGGCGGCAATCCTAAAGCTACCGGTCATCGCCTTCCGTTCTCGTCGTCACTTCGCCGCTCGCAACTGCTCTCAGCATCCCGCTCGATTCCCGGATCAATAATCGACCAAATTCATCAACGTCTTCTGCAACGCCAGAGATTACTTCGTCGACACCTTGTTTGATCGTCATCGATACCGAGACCTTTGACCCCAGCATCGTCAATCTCGCGCGCCATTCCAGCATGATCGATTCGCCCCTGTCGACAGCATCGTAAACCTCGTTGAGTTTTTCTAGCAAAACGCTTAGAACCGCGACGCGATCAATCGCTCCATCTGATTCCGCAAGTTCGCGAATGCTGGTCGCTCGATAATCCCTGCTGTCATCCCCGGTAGTCCTCATATTTACATTCAGCCCGATACCCAATATCCCCGCGAACGTATCCGTCACCATGTAGCCCTCGGCGATAACGCCGCAGATCTTTTTACCGTTGATCAACACATCGTTGGGCCATTTGATTTCGACGACCGCATCGGTCAACGCTTCGACCGCCAATGCGACACTCAGCGAAGCCATGATGGTCATCTGACCGGAGATCGACGGCCTTGGGGAAACGATGATCGAAACTAGAATATCTTCACCCGGTTCAGAGTCCCATGACCTGTCGAAACGCCCTCTCCCTCTCGTCTGCTCATCGGCAATAATCACCGTTCCGTGCAACTCATCGGCGTTCTCGGCACGTTTCACCAACTCGCGCGCATCGTCCATCGTCGAAGACGTTCGGCGCAGATAAACGACCCTCGTCCCGATACTTCCGCGGAACTTGGATTCCAATCCGATGAAACCCGGCTTCCCTTTGTTGCTGCCCGGCATTTGAGTTCAGACGCGATTGTATTGTTGTTTTAGAGGTCTATCGGTCTCATTCTTCTCCATTCGGACAAACATACCGTTTCACTATGGAAATACGTCAAGTTAGAAACGAAGAATTCTTCCAGTGGCGCATCGCCGTTAGGGGTAGCCTCGGCGACCACACGAACCCCGAAAGCACCGCATTCATGCGCGCTCACCGTGTCGAGATCGACCGGTTGCTCGTCTGTATGGATGGCGACACAATGGCAGGTTCCGGAGGCGCAGACTCATTCGATATGACCTTGCCCGGCGGAGCTCAGGTGCCTGTCGCCGGCGTCGCTTACATCACCACTGCTCCGACGCATCGCCGCCGCGGCGTCCAACGCAACATCATGAAGCGTATCCACGACGATGCCCGCAAACGCGGCGATGTCGCATCAATCCTCTGGGCGAGTCAAAGCCTCCTATACGGCCGATACGGCTACGGCAACACGATGCCCGTTCACAATTGGCACATCGACCTGCGCCATACGAAATACGAACACGCACCAGAGTGGTCTGGACATTACGTCAAAGTCGAGCGCGACAAGGCTATCCCGCTGATGACTGAAGTGTACGAACGAACGCGCCCTCACCGTACCGGGATGATCACTCGAACCGAGAAACGCTGGCTCTACGAAGTCCATCCCGTAGAAACCAAGGACGAATTCTTCGTGATCTACAAAGAAGGCGACGACGCACTCGCATACGCCCGATACACGATCGAAAAGGACCCCGAAGACGAATTCAAAGGCACGATGCACGTGGTCGAAGCAGTGGCTGCAACCGACGCCGCACACGCCGCCCTATGGCGATACCTATTCGATCAGGAGCTCGTGGACGACCTCAAGGCGCACGCACGCCCAATCGATGACCCGCTTGTCTGGATGCTCGCCGAACCACGCCGTCTGCGACGCACGCTCACCGATGCCATCTGGATGAAGTTCCTCGACATCCCCGCCATGCTCGAGCAACGCACATACCCGGTCGAAGACTCCCTCACACTGCAAATCGTCGACGCCGAATCTAAAGAAGCACGCACCCTTACGCTCGATTTCGGACCCGAAGGCGCAACCTGCCGAGATTCGTCGGCAATGCCAGACCTTGTCATGAACGAAGCCGAACTGGCAGCCGTCTACACCGGCGCGGTCGAATGCTCGATGCTGGCAAATATCGGCCTCGTCGACGTATCGGCGCGTAGCCCGGACGCTACGCTGCGCGCGGATGCCATCTTCCGCACCTCGCCAGCAGGTTGGAACCCGTACCACTTTTGATACTTAGATCGCACAGTAGAGAACCTAAAGCCTTGACCCCTAATTCCGACAGACTGACTGGCATCGAGTTTCGACCGGCACGCGAACACGAACGTTTAACGTTTTCGGTCTCAGAGATGCGGGGATTCAGCGGGCATTTCCTGCCGCAAGAAGGCGAGTTGGAATACCACAAAATTGATGACCCAATGAAGCACACGGTCTGCGCGTTCGATGGTGATGACATCGTCGGCACGACGTTGTGGGAACCATACGAATTAACCGTCCCAGGCAGAAAATCTGATTTCTTTGGCGTTACTGGCGTCACGGTC